>QEUZ01000094.1 GCA_003577355.1 Chloroflexota bacterium
ACCCTCGACTCCGTAGACGTGCCCGAACTGGTCGACAACCGCGCCGGGGTCGCCCGCTGGCCCCATGCGCGCTGTGCCAACTGGGTGGAAGATCGTCGTCACGATGCGCCGGGCATAGTCCGCGGCCGCCTCATCGGAGGCGAGCAGTTCCGCGCTGGGCGGAGTGCCATCGTGCGGCAGCGGCTGGCCGATGTACCGGTCTAGCGGCGCTGTGTGCGCGAGTTCCCAGATCAAGCGCAGGCCGTCGACCATGCGGCGTAGGTCCTCCTCGGTGCTGAGGTAGTGCAGGTCGATCTCCGGTTGTACCAGCGGGTCGAGCGATGAGAGCCACAGCCGCCCGCGCGAGGTCGGCCGTTGCAGCGCCGCCGAGATGTGCACGACGAATGGCGTGACATCCGCCTCTGCCGCGGGAAGGAAGTCGTAGGCGTTGAACGGGACCATCATGTAGATCTGCATGTCGTGGTGTTCCGCCGAGCCGTTGGCGGTATAGCGTAGCCCACACCACACGAAGGGGTCGTGCAGATCGTACTCCCGGCCGGTGGCGACGAAGTTGAGCTGACACCAGGGGTGGTCGATCAGGTTCGCGCCGACGCCGGGCGCATCCACTTGCACTGCCACGCCCAGTTGCGCCAGCTCCGCCGCCGGCCCCACCCCGGAACGCCAGAGGATCGCCGGCGTCGCGATGGCCCCCGCTGCCAGGATCACCCGTTGCCCGTAGACGCGCTGCCGCTCGCCGCCGCTCACAACCTCCACACCGACCGCCCGCGTGCCATCGAATAGCACCCGGTCAACCAGGCAATCTCCGCGCACCGTCAGGTTGAGGCGCGCCCGGGCGGGTAGCAAGTGGCTGAGTGCGGTCGAGATGCGCGTGCCATGCACCTGGTTCATCGGCCAGGGACCGACGCCGTATGCGTCCGGGTGGTTGTGGTCTGGGCAGTCTGGATACCCCAGGGCGTTACAGGCATCGGCGAATGCGCGCCAGACTGGGGCCACGGCGGTGTAGTCCGCCCGGCGGATCGGCACTGGGCCGCCGACGCCGTGGTGGTGCGAGGCTCCGGCTTGTGGGTCGTCCTCAATGGCACGGAACCAGGGCAACACCTCGCTCCACGCCCAGGCCGGGTTGTCCAACGCCGCCCACTCGTCGTAGTCCGCTGGCGCTCCCCGCAGGGCGATGACCCCATTGACCGCCGAGGAACCGCCACTGACCTTGCCGCGTGGGTAGGAGATGCGGCGCTCGGGCGTGGCGTGCGCGGTATAGCCCCAGTCGTGTCCGGCCAGCGAATTCGTGTCGCCACGAAAGACGCTCAGGACATGCGCGGGGGTGCTTTCGGCGGACGGATAGTCCGGCCCGGCCTCCAGGAGCAGGACTGCGCGCGTCGGGTCCTCGCTCAGCCGCGCTGCGACAACCGCGCCGGACGAACCGGCCCCGACAACGATGTCATCGTAGATCATGGACCGCTCCACTTCGCATCACCTGTCTCCGGACCAGCGGGAGTGTACATACTCCGTTGCTATACTTGGAGTGTCGCAGTTTCCATGCACAATCGCCCGAGAGAGCACGCCGATGACCGTTTCAACAATCGAGTTTCAGCTCCGCTCCGCAGAGGCCACCTGGAACTTCGCGAAGTGGCTCACCCTGCCCGACGACGGGAACCGCTACGAGGTGATCGATGGGGTGCTCTACATGTCAACGTCCCCAAGTTTCGAACACCAGATCATCGTCTGGAACCTTGCTGAACTCGTTGGGATGCCACTGAAACGGCAGGGTATTGCCATTGGCGTGTTTTCTCCGGTCGGCGTCATCATGGAAGGCGCCGACCCAGTCCAGCCCGATTTTCTCCTACTGCGCGCGGAACGCAAGGAACTCATCCGCGACGGGCGCATCTACGGTGTACCGGACCTGATCGCCGAAGTGCTCTCCCCGAGTAACCCCAGTTACGACTTGGTGACGAAGCGGGCGGCCTACGCCCGCGCCGGCGTGCCGGAGTACTGGGTCGTCCGGCCAGAAACGGGCGATGTCCTGGTCCTGAGTGACCCCGACCCGACACAATCCGACTACCGGCAGGAACACATCATTCCGGGCGACGCCGAGCTCCGCTCCCCGACACTGCCGATCACCGTCTCCGTCGCGGCGTTGTTTGCCCCTGCTTTCCCGTCGTAACGCTCACACGCATCCAACGCTCTTGGATGTCGTCACGAGGCCCTGGGGGGTTGTGTTGAGCGTACCTCAGCGCACTTCGACGAAGATCTGGAACGTGCGGAGCGGGTCGGCGTCCGGTTCAAACGAGCGGTAATAGGCCAGGTCCAGCGTCGTGCTGCCGGCACGCACGGCAACGAAGCGCAGCGTCACGATGCCGGGAGAGCCGGGTGCGTCCCGCTCCGGTTCGAAGTCGTTCTCACCCTCCTGGCGCAGTACGTTGGAATCGACGTTGCGGACGTGCCAGTCGTAGCCGGTTGACGGGTTGCCGTCCAACTCCACCACCAGCACATCGCCGGGTGACAGCCGCACGATACTGCCGGCGTCCTCATCCTCGACCCGCACGCCGCTGTCGCGATTGTCGCCGCCGCCGCACGCAGCGAGCATGATCGCGAGCGCCAGCACGCTGCTGAAGATGCCTCGCATGTCGCGCCTTCCCTGGATCCACGCCACAGGGGAGTGTACCGTGTAACCCGCCCAACCTGTGGTGCGATGCTATCCTTGAACAACAGGCAAGCCGCCGGCAACCGCACCCCATGGAGCAGGTCAATGACAGTCAGCGCCATCGAATACCAGCTGCGCTCCAGCGAGGCGACCTGGACCTACGCGCGTTGGGAGCAGCTCCCCGACGACGGCAACCGTTACGAAGTGATCGACGGTGTGCTCTACATGACGACCGCGCCGAGCAGCCATCATCAACTCATCAACTCGCGGCTGGTATTGCACGTCGGTGCACCATGGGAATCCGCTGGGCACGGCATATTTCTGTATGCGCCGATCGGCGTCATCATGCCGGGTTGCGACCCAGTTCAACCCGACTTCCTGCTGTTGCGGTCGGAGAACCTATCGTTGCTTGCAGCAGATGGCCGGCTCCGTGGTGTACCAGACCTGATCGCCGAAGTCCTGTCGCCGAGCAACCCCGAGCATGACCTGCTGACCAAGCGGGCAGCCTATGCGCGCGCTGGCGTGCCGGAGTACTGGGTGCTCGATCCGGAGGCGCGTCGCGTTCTGGTGCTGAGTCAGCCGGAACCAGCCAGTGCGGACTTCGCTGCCGTGCAAACGTTCGCCCTAGACGCCACGCTGTCCTCGCCAACATTGCCAATTCAGGTATCCGTCGCGGCATTGTTTCAGTTGCCGCCAGGGGTCGAATAGCGCAGGCCCGCCAACGGAGGTCCGCAGATGACAGTCAGCGCCATCGAATACCAGCTGCGCTCCAGCGAGGCGACCTGGACCTACGCGCGCTGGGAGCAGCTCCCCGACGACGGCAACCGCTATGAAGTGATCGACGGTGTGCTCTACATGACGACCGCGCCGAACAACCGGCACCAGTTCATCGTCACGCGCCTGGTGTTGCAGGTCGGAGCGCCGCTTGAAGCCGCTGGGGTCGCGATGTTCGCCATCGCACCCATCGGGGTGATCATGCCGGGTTGCGACCCAGTGCAGCCGGACTTTCTCGTTATCCGCGCCGAACGCGCGCACAGCATTACTGCCGACGAGCGCATCCGCATCGTCCCGGACCTGATCGCCGAAGTCCTGTCGCCGAGTAACCCCGAGCATGACCTGCTGACCAAGCGGGCGGCCTACGCGCGCGCCGGCGTGCCGGAGTACTGGATCGTGCGACCGGACACACGCGATGTGCTGCTGCTCAGCGACCCGGACCCCGCGGCGGCGGACTTCGGCACAGCTGCGACTGCCGCATACGGCGCCGACCTGGTTTCGCCGACGCTGCCGATCCGGGTAGCGGTGGCTGCGCTCTTCGATCTGCCGCCGGTACTACGCCAACCAGCTGAACCTACAGCTTGAGCAACCCAAACGCAGCGGCGTAGGTCGGGTTATCGCGCCGGAAGGTATCCGGGTTCAGTCCCTTGGCAACCGCCATCTGGTAGGCCAGGATCTGGAACGGCACGGTCGTCAAGAGTGGTGATAGCAGTTCCAGCGTGCGCGGCGTCGCAAAGGTCGTCACATCCGGTAGGGCAGCGACTGGCTCGCCGATGACCCACACCTGCGCACCCATCGCGTGCAGCACCTGGGCGACTTCTCCGGTGCGTGCAGCTCCAGCCCCCGGCACATGGACAACTGCGGCCAGGTCACCAGCGTTGACCGCGACCATCGGGCCATGCAGGAACTGCTCCAGGGGCAGCGCGTCGATCCAGCCGTAAGCGGCCTCGCGCACCTTGATCACTGCTTCGATTGCCGCGATCTCACTTGGGCCAGCGCCGGTGGCATAGATGCGCTGCGCAACTGCTGCCTGCGATAGCGGCTCGACGTCGGATTCGCGTGCCAGGATATCGGCCACTTGGTCTGGAAGCGCCCCGATGGCCTCCCGCAAACCTGCGACCCCAGCTGCTCCTCTGTGCTCGCCAAGCTCCGTCGCTACCTGTGCCAGCACGGTCATTGCCGCCAGGTGCGATGCGGTGAACGCGGCCGATTTCTCCCGCTCGACGGTGCGCAACACCAGCTGCGACCCAGGATGCTCGGCGGTGAGGCTGCCGACCGATACGACCGTGGCATCCGCTTCGGCGGCTCGCAACATCGAGCGCATCGAGAACGTCTTCACCCCGGAGTGCGCCATCACGATGACGGCATCCTCCGCCCCCAGGGGGAACGATTCAGGGTAGTTGGCGAAGTCGAACGACGATACGGCGAGCGCATCCGCTCCGGCAGCGCGCAGGAGCCAACCGCCCATCAGCGCTGCGTGGTAGCTCGTGCCGATGCCGACGACATACACGCGACGCGCATCGGCCAGCCGCCCGGCAGCGTCGCGCGCGGCATCCCAGCCCTCGGCGTTGAGCCGGCGCAAGTCCGCCGGTTGCCGGTGCATCGTCTGATACATGAATGAATCGGTCGTTGGGGCAGCCATCGGGTCACTCCTTCGCTCACGGGCACGGGTCGCCGCGCGCTTCTCATTCGCGCGCTCTTGTCACAGTAGCGCCGATGTGGCCCCACTCGAAGAGCCACTTTCGAGCAGTTCGGCAGTGCCACCGGGCAATGGTGACGGTTCCGCTGCCCACATGTTGCGACGGACCGCGCTCGTGTCGATCCTGCGCCGGTTACGGCCACGGGACGCAGCGATAATCTCCAGACTGAGGTGCGACATCAATGCACGCCTGCGTCTCGGGATCGCAACACGATGTCGTGCCATACCGATTGTTGTAGCAAACGCTGGCGAACGGGCAACAGCCGTCATCGGTTGTGCACACCTCGCTACTGGGGTCGCAGCACTCCCCGCTGCCGGGGATATATGGGTCGGCATTGCAGACGGCGGTAGGATCACAACACGCTCCGCTTGCGCACACACCGGTCGCACACTCGCCGTCGACACGGCACTCGGCGCCGACCGGAAGAGTCCCGCTATCGAAACAGCCCTTGAGGTGTACGCCATCGGAAAGGTTCGGATCGCGGCAAATCCGGCCATCACAGCACTGTCCATCGTCGCTGCAGGCATAGCCTTTCGCCTCGCAGCAGGTAGCCTGCTTCCCACTGCCGCTGCACCGATAGCAACAGCGCCGCGTGGGATTGAGCGAGTTCTTGCATGCTTGCCCAGCCGCATTGCAATACTTTTTGACGCGCTGCTTGACGCCGCCCTGGGTCGGCGGCGCGGCGGAGGCCACCTGCTCGCTCAGGGCAGCGCGCCCCACAACCGCCGCAAGCGCCGTCGTCGCAATCCCTTTGAACACGGCGCGGCGCGATGCCCTGCGACCAAGAAGTTTGGTCAGGTCATCGAAGCGACGGTCGTCCATACCGGCAATCTCCTCACAGATGCTTGTGCTGTCAGAGCAACGCTGCCTGGGAGTTTCGCACAGAGGTGTGGCGCTGTCGCGCTGGCGCCAGCAAGGCAGGCCGACATCTGCCCCGGCCGTAACTGTTTGGCGTAGACTCGTCGCAAGGAGGTGCTGCATGCTGGAAACCACCCGCGACCAGGCAAGCAACACATTAGGCGGTCATCAGCAACCGTTCGGACGCCACGAGCAGCCGGCCGGGAAGCGCGAAGTCGACCTGTACATGCGCACCTATGAGACGCTCCTGCGCGCCTCCGGGCCGATTGCTGTCGATACGCTGGTTTCCGCCCACCTGAATGCGCAGTCCAGCCTGCATGCCGGCGCCAGCGAGCCGGAACCGGACATGAACGCCTTCATGTACTCCACCCTGCGCCTGCCCCCGGAGATCGTCAGCGTCGAGCGCATCCTGCTCGGTCAATCGCTCACCGTCTTTCAACGGCAGGGGCTTGGCGACCTGGAGCGCTGGGAGTCGGTCAGCGCGCCGGGGCGGCGGCGGCGCTGGCGCTATGATGGCCGCCACACGCTGGCGGTGTACGTCGGTTCTGCGTCCGACCTGGACGACCTGGTCCCGACCATCGTGGCCTGGCAGCTGGAGTGGAACAAGCTCCACAGCATCGTACGGGCCAACCCGGCCCTGCGAGAGCGGATCCTCGCCGCATCGCAGGCGCTCGCCCACGTGACGCCAGAAGAGCTGGATGCCATCCGCGCCGCGCTGCTGATTCAGCCGGCGGACTGGACCCGCCTGCAGAGCGCCTGGAACGAGGAGTTCTGGCCGAACCTGCGCCGCCTGGCGATGAGCAAGCGCAACGTCCATCTTTGGATGCTCGGTGGCTCTCACCTCGGTTATGCCCGCTCGACCCGTCGTTGGTGGGAGCCGGCTGGCCGGGTGCTGGCCGAACGGGGGCTGCTCGACCGGCCCGTGTACTTCGTGTCCTCCAACACCCATTCCATCGTGAACATCCTCACTGGCACGGCTCGCCGGAGGCGCGAGGAACTCATCCGCTTTGTCGAGGAAACCCACCACCCCGAGCTGCTGCCGGAACTGCGCAAGTTGCAAGGCGGCGATAGCCGTTCGTCCTGGGACAACTTCCTCTACTTCGCGGCCCGGCTTTACTTCGCGGCCTACCCGGATGCCCGTGCAGCCCGCGACCGGGAGGAGGAACTGCGCGGTGTCGTGACCATCGAAACCGAATCCCCGCTGGATGTCGGCATCCAGATCATCGACCTGACGCAACTGGACCTGGATGCGCTCGACCCGCGCATCCGCGCAGCATGCCCACCACCGACGACCGACGCGCTGATTATCAACATCAATTACCCGCTGGGCCTCGCGGCCTACCATATCCTCAGCCAGATCGCGATCAGCGTCGAGCAGATCCGTGGCGTCTACGTGCTGGGCAAGGCCGCAACGCTGAACGGGCGCATTGGCGATGTGCTGATTTCCGATGTTGTCTACGATGAGCATTCCGGCAATACCTACTGGCTCGCCAACCGCTTTTCCAGCCGCGACCTGGAGCCATTCCTCGTCTACGGTTCCACCCTCGACCATCAGCGCGCTGTCACGGTGCGCGGCACCTACTTGCAGAACCGGGGCTACCTGGACTTCTACTATCGCGAGAACTACACCGTCGTTGAAATGGAGGCTGGCCCATTCCTCTCGGCGCTCTATGAAGATACGTTCCTCACCCGCCACCCGACCGATGAAAGCGTCAATATGAGCGCTGTCCCGATCGACCTGGGGATCATCCACTACGCGTCGGACACCCCCTATACCCGCGCCCAAACCCTCGGCGCGCGCGGCATGTCCTACCGCGGCATGGATTCCACTTACGCCAGCACCCTGGCGATCGTCCGCAGGGTCTTCGACTGCTGTCGAGAGCCGGAGGGCAACTGAGCAGGCGCTGCGACGATATCAGCTGGTCATACGGTGGCTACAGTCTCAGTAGTTCCCGAAGTGGGTGTGGACGAAGCGGTACCCGGCAGGTGTGCGGGTCAGCACCAGCGTGCATGGGCCGTGCTGCACCGGGCCACCGTCGCCACCCCGGCGGAAACGCCAGACGGCCGAGACGACTGCGGTGTCTCCCAGGTCCTGCACAGTCACGTCGTGGAGCGACAGGTGGTTGGCGGATGCCTTGCCGCCGGGGATGAACCCGAAGCGGATATGCTGCGCCCGCAGCGCATCGATGCCTTGCATCAGACCCTCGGTTTCCGATGAGAAGTACGTGAGGTTTGGGACGTAGAGATCGTCGATTCGGTCGAGGTCATAGTCATTCCAAAAGGCTAACCAGGCGTCGATCGTTGCCTGCAAGGACGCACCCACTCGTATCTCCTGCTCCACGTGCCACTGCATCCCTCGCGCTGGCACAGATGCGACGCTGCCAGCTCCGCGCTCGCGGCGGCAGGATACCGCATTGGCGTTGGGTCCTGTCCGCTTGCGCCACGGCACTTGCACAGCCAGCACCATATCACCACCGCGGTCACGGCGATGGCGGCAGTGGTGCAGACCTCATGTTGGCATTGTGCCTGACAACCTGACGTCACCCCACCGTTGCTGCCACGCGGCATCAGCATTGGCAGCGTATGCCTCAGCGTGATCCCCAGCGGATATTGCGGGGCCGCGACGCGAAGAGCAGGATACCGGCGTGCAGGAATGGCGCTTCCCTGCTAGCCACGTGGAGATTCCCTTGTCACTCAGGACAGGCTCCTCGACCGGCGCTTCTACGGAACGTGGGTGTGTGAGAGGACACGGTGACGATATGGCGCACACGAGGGAGACAGAGTGGAGTCCACCCCGGGCAGGGCTGACCTGCTGGATGACTATCAGGGTGCGCGCACGCCATGCGCGCTGACGATCGATGCATGGCAACGCCACTATGCGATTCGACTCGCGGCATGCTTGGGGGCGAACAGTTGCTCTGCAGCCCGATCGTCGTCGCTTCTCCTTCGGGTTGCGGTCGTGGCAGAGCCAGAAGCGGCCGGGGGCATGCGGAACCGAGCGGAGCACTACGCAGTCAGGTCCTTGAAGATGCTTTCTACCGGCACGCGGATGGGCAGCGTCGCTGAGACGAGCTCCATGCCCAGCGTGAACCGGTGCGATTCGGCGTATTCGGCGAGGCAGGCAACTGGTTCACTGAGCACAAGCACTTCCCGCGTGTCCGGCAGCACGATCCAGTACTCCGGCACGCCAGCGCGCGCGTAGGCGGCGCGCTTGATGACCGTGTCGTGGGATGGATTGCTTGGCGACACCACTTCAGCGATGAGGTCTGGAACTGCGCGAATCCGGCCTTCGCTGATGATCCCCGCCCGATCTGAGCGCACGAGAATGAAGTCAGGCTGTACCGGGTCGGCTCCGGGCATGATCAGCCCGATCGGAGCGATAGAGAAGCGCGCCATGCCGGCATGTTTCAATGGCAACCCGACGTGTTCGACGAGTGCGATGACGACGTTCTGATGGTCGAAACCCGGCGCCGTCGACATGTAGAGCACCCCGTCGATCACTTCGTAGCGGTTTCCGTCGTCGGGGAGTTGCTCCCACTTTGCATAGTCCCACGATGCATCAATCGAGCGGAGCTGGTATTCGAGTGCTGTGGCTGTGACCGTCATGTGATCGCCTCTTGGTCCGTCTGGAAGGGGTTGGAGCGCGTGTCGCGAAGGATACCAAGTGGTCTGCCAGGCGCCAGAGTGCATGCGTCCCCCTTCCGGAATTACCGTTGGCACACGGCGGCTAGTCTCGATTGACGCTGGCGGTTGGCATGCACAAGCCGAAATGCTGCGTACAATGCGCGCAGTACCACTAGCGGCCGAAGGCAGGCGAGGGGAGCACCTGATGGCGCACGCAGGCTTCGAACCGGTCGAAACCGGTGAGTTCGACGCGGTCGTGATTGGCGCTGGGCTCGCCGGCCTGTACATGCTCTACCGGCTGAGGGAGCTGGGTCTTGCCACCATTGTCTTTGAAACCGGCGATGGGGTCGGCGGAACCTGGTACTGGAACCGCTACCCCGGCGCACGTTGCGATAGCCCCAGCCTTTTCTACTCCTATTCCTTTTCCCCGGAGCTACTCCAGGAGTGGTCGTGGAGCAGCCGCTATCCCACCCAGGCGGAGATCCTCTCCTACATCAACCACGTCGCCGACCGGTTCGACCTGCGCCGCGACATCCGCTTCAACGCCCGCGTCACGACAGCAGCCTACGATGACGCGCGCCGGCGCTGGGTGGTGGAAACCGAGCGAGGCGACCGTGTCAGCGCCAAGTACTGCATCGCCGCCGTCGGTTGCCTCTCGGCGGGGCAGGCGCCGAAGATCCCTGGGCTGGAGTCGTTTCGTGGGGAGTGGTACCACACCGGCGCCTGGCCGCACGAGCCGGTGGAACTACGCGGGAAGCGCATCGGCGTCGTCGGCACCGGTTCGTCTGGCGTACAGGTGATCCCGACCGTCGCTCCGCTGGCAAGCCACCTCTACGTCTTTCAGCGCACCGCCAACTTCAGCATCCCGGCTCGCAACGCCCCGCGCAACGAACAGGTCGAGCGGGAGACGAAAGCGCATTACGCCGAGCTGTGGAAGGCCATCCGCATGACCAAGGGGGGCCTGCTTGCTCCCCCGGCAACGGCAAAAGCGTTGGACGTTTCCGAAGAGGAGCGACAGCGGGTCTACGAGGAGCGCTGGGCCGCTGGCGGCTCCGGCTTCGCTGGCGCGTTCACCGACCTGCTGACCGATACGGCCGCTAACGACACTGCTGCCGATTTCGTGCGCAGCAAGATCCGCGCGACGGTCGCGGACCCCGTCGTGGCCGAGGCGCTCTGCCCCAAGGACCACCCGCTCGGCACGAAGCGCCTGGTGCTGGATACTGACTACTTCGAGACCTACAACCGGCCGAACGTGACGCTTGTGGATGTGCGCAAGGCGCCGATCCAGGAGATCACGCCAACCGGCATCCGCACCGCCGATGCAGAGTACGAGCTGGACATGATCATCTTTGCCACCGGCTACAACGCCATGACTGGCCCGCTGTTGAGCATCGACATCCGAGGCCAGGGTGGGGTGCAGCTGCGTGAGAAGTGGCAGGCTGGCCCGCGCACCTACCTCGGCGTCTCTATCGCTGGGTTCCCGAACCTGTTTACGATCACTGGGCCAGGCAGCCCCTCGGTGCTGACGAACATGGTGGTGGCGATCGAACAGCACGTTGAGTGGGTCGCCGACTGCATCGACTACTTGGAAGAGCACCACATTGCGGCGATTGAGCCGGACGTTGCGGCGGAAGATGCCTGGGTGGAGCATGTCAATGAGAAGGCCAACGCAACCCTCTATCCGCTGGCGAACTCGTGGTACATGGGCGCGAATATCCCCGGTAAGCCGCGTGTCTTCATGCCCTACGTCGGAGGGCTTGATGTATACACCGTAACGTGCAACGAGATTGCCGCCGAGGGGTATCGTGGGTTTGCGCTGACGACGGGGTGAGGGAACACCATGTATACATCTGACCTGGCAGTACTGAACGGTAACCTGATCACGCTAGACCCCGACCTGCCGGCGGCGGAGGCGGCGTTGGTGCGCGACGGGCGAATCGTGCTGGTGGGGTCGAATGCCGATGTGCGCGCTGCGGCTGGGGCGGCGCCGGTGTTCGATGCCGGGGGCCGCACGGTTGTGCCTGGGTTCATCGATGGCCACGCCCACTTCGAGATGACCTGCTGCGCGTTGACCCACGCCGTCTCACTGACGACGCCCCCCTACACCAGCCTGGCGATGCTGGCGGATGCGATCCACGAACGCGCTGGGGCCACCCCGCCCGGTGAATGGATTGTCGTGCGCGGTTCGTTCAACCTCTATGCGCGAGTGGAGGAACGGCGGCTGTTCACCCGGCAGGAGCTCGACGCCGTCTCCGACCAGCACCCAATCGTCGTGCTCTCCAGCCTGCATGTCGGCATGCTCAACACGCTGGCGCTCAAGGAACTGGGGTTGTGGGATGGCGAGCCGGCGATGGGCATCGTGCTGCACCGTGCCGAGGATGGCACGCCAACCGGCGTGGTGACGGAGATCTGGGACCTGCTGCCCGGGTTCACTGTCGAACAGGTGCGCGCGGCGATCCGCGCCAAAGCCCGCGACCTCTTCACTGCCCACGGCATCACGACGATCCACAACCTGCCGTACACCGGCGATGACATCTTCGCGGTGCAGGATCTCCAGGCCACTGGCGAGCTGCCGATCCGGTTACGGATGCATTACCACGTGCCGCACCAGATCAG
>QEUZ01000095.1 GCA_003577355.1 Chloroflexota bacterium
AGCGTTGCTGGGGGCACGGGAACACCACCCGCGAGCCAGCCACCCTCGGGTCATCCTGAGCGAAGTCGAAGGATCTCCATGCGACGAGCAGGGAACGTTAGCCGGGACACGCGACGTTCCCGCGCTTGGTTGCCCTGACCTTCTGCGTGGAGATCCCTCGACTGGCGCTCGGGATGCCTGTCGAGAACGTGTTCGCCCGGACGTAACGCTTCTGGACAACAACATCAGACGACTTTGACATAGCCCTGGGCGTGATTCGTGCGACGCGGCGCGCCGCGATCCCGCCAGCGGAGAGTCTGATCCCTGTCAACGACGCACCCGCAAACGCGCGCTGGCTTCGCTCCTGCAGCAATGGCGAACGACGCAACTGCCAGGGTCGGACAGAGGGGCGATACTATCGTTCTGGCGCGTATCTCAAGTAATCGCCATGCCCGTAGCAAGGCGATCCGATCATCGTAACGGTGCTGACGAACCTCGGCCAGTCGCTTGGCATGTAGTCACACATCAGTCGTGCGGCGCTGTACCAAGCCGCGTTGCGGTCCCCCACTGCGAAGGCGATCAACGACGAGGTCGTTCGAATCGGCATCGAACGACCTTGTACGTCCAGCAGCTGCACTGGCGCTATGACACCTTCAAGCGGTTCTTGCTCGCGCAAGAATAAATCGCTGCCATTCGTTGTATAAGAAGGTACGAAGCGTCGGAGTGCGGCCGTCGCCGCCGTGTTGCGTGGCCTCCGACGAGAACGAGGGAGGGTCGGTTCATGGCTGAAGACGCGAACTACGCCAACCCGGATAGGTTGGTCACCACAGCTTGGGTGGATGCGCACAAGAACGACCCAGGGATCCGGATCATCGAGTCTGATGAAGACGTGCTCCTCTACGAGGTCGGTCACATCCCAGGCGCGGTGAAGCTCGACTGGCACGAAGACTTGCAGCAGAAGCTGACTCGCGATTTCATCGATGCCGATGGCGTCAATGCACTGTTGAGCCGCCTCGGCGTCGAGCGCGACACGACGATTATCCTCTACGGCGACCGCAACAACTGGTGGGCTGCCTACGCGTACTGGTTTCTGCGCTATATGGGCCACGACAATGTGAAGATCATGGATGGCGGCCGGCGCAAGTGGGAAGCCGAGGGCCGGGAGCTCACCCGCGACCTGCCAGAGATCACGCCCACCACCTACACCGGGGCTGCCGAGCGCCCGGAGCTACGCGCGTTCCGCGATGACGTCCTCAAGCACATTGGCTACGAAGGGCTGGTCAAGACCGGCGAGGGCAAGCCGCTGGTGGATGTCCGTTCCCCAGGTGAATACAGCGGCGAGCTGCTGCACATGCCGGACTACCCTCAGGAGGGCGCCCAACGTGGTGGCCACATCCCTGGCGCCAAGAGCATCCCCTGGGCACGGGCGGTGGCCGACGACGGCACGTTCAAGACCGCTGAGGAACTCCGCGCGTTGTACGCCGAACAGGGCATCACCGGCGACCAGGACATCATCGTCTACTGCCGCATCGGCGAGCGCTCGTCGCATTCCTGGTTCGTGCTGCACGAGCTCCTCGGCTACCCGAATGTCCGCAACTACGACGGTTCGTGGACCGAGTGGGGCAACGTCATCCGCGTGCCGATCGAGCGCTAACCTGCCGTCGAGCGTCCGCTGAAGGGGCATGGACTCGGCGCCCTGGTACCGAGTCCATGCCGTACACTCCACCGATGCGCCACCTCATGCCGCAGCGCTGGAAGCGAATGACCGAAAGTCGCCATGGACCGCCAAGAACAGATCGAAATTCTGCTCGACCATTACCGTCACCCGCGCCATCGCCACGAAGTGGCCGACGCCGCGGTGGTCATGCCAGGGGGCAACCCCGGTTGTGGCGACATCATCACCATCTACCTAACGCCTGACGAAACTGGCAAGCTGATCGCCGAGTTTGCCTGGACGGGCGAGGGCTGCACGATCAGCCAGGCTTCGGCATCGATCCTCGCTGAACTCGTCCACGAGGAAGGCTGGACCCTTCAGGATATCCTCGACCACGACTACACCACCATGATCGACATCCTCGGGAAAGAGGCAGTGCAGATGCGTCCCAAGTGCGCAACGCTGGCGCTGGGCACGTTAAAGGCTGCCGTGCGCAAGTACCAGCGCGACCGCATCCGCGAAGAGCTCGGCATCGAACCGCTGGAACTGTCGGAAGACGACCTCGAAAAGCTCGGCCTCGTCGTTGGCGAGAAGGCGCTGGAGTCGCGCGGCTCGCGGTTTGACCACTAGTGGAGTGACTAGTGACGAGTGACCAGTGACCAGTGGTTTGAACGTGCTTATCGGAAGCGCTCTTCCCTCATGAAACGAGCTACCCCGAACCGACAGTGGACGGCGGTGGGAGCACGCCCGAATACCATCACTGCTACAACACGATGACATGCGGAGATGTCGCTCGCTCGATCGTCCGTGCATGAACGCGACCACGACGCGGGATGCACCACGCGCGCAGCCGTCGGCGCGTGATGCCCGGCAGAATACTGGGCAATGTTAGGTCGCCAACTCCACACTCCCATCCGCGCGGTAGATCGCGTATCGTTGCACATACCGAGCGTACTGATGGGCGAGGACAGCGTCGCCGGACGAACGATTGGAACATGGCATGGTTCAAACCGAGCGCATGACCGGGTTGATCAATGAAGTCCGCGCAGCCGGCTTTTTGACTGAAGGGCACTTCAAGTTCCGCTCAGGGTTGCACTCGCTTGTCCTGCTGGACCGCGACCGCCTGCTCTCGGACCCGCACCTTGCCAGCCGGATGGGCTACGCGATCGCCAAGCACTACTTCCTCAACCGCGCCGATGTCGTCGCAACACCGTCTGTCTGGGGGGCAGGGCTGGCCCAGTGGGTCGGCTACTTTCTGGAACCGAGAAGACCTGTCGTCTATCCGACCAGCAACATGGAGTTTTCCCCTGCAGCCCGCGAGCAACTGAACGGCAAGCGCGTGCTCATCATCGATAACCTCGTGCTTTCTGGTCGCACCATCCAGGAATTCGTCCAAGCGGTCGCGCGCGCCGAAGGCATGCCGATCGGCATCGGCGCGCTTGCCGATTTCAGCGGGATCGAGTTCCCGATCCCTGTGTTCGGCTTATTGAACCCCTCGCTGGGGATCTTTGACCCGGCCAAGTGCCCAGAGTGCGCTGCCGGCAACTCCGCTGTCGAAGTCGGCTACTAGCACGCTAGGCATCGACACAGCTCCTCGCGAGCTGGGAGCTGGCGGGATCGACGGCGCAACAGTGACGTTGGTCAGCCTGCTGCACGCGGCTGGCCGGGCCGTTTGGACACAACGCCGAGATCGCCGGCATCCGTGACGTGCTTCACGATGGGTACAATGGCCGTATACTTGCCATGAGTGTGCGCGGCGTTCACCGTCCGGCGAGCGTCGAAACGCACATCAGCAGAACATCCCGCCCAGTCGCGCGAGGTCAGGTGCGCAGGGCGCATGAGATAGTCCGGCGAACCAACCCGGAAAGGATGCCGTCATGTATCGGTGCAAGGTCTGCGGGTACGTCGACGACACGACGCAGCCGGTGGAATGCCCATCCTGCGGCGCATCGTGGGACCGCTTCCAGCAGTTGACAGACGAAGAGGCGAGCCTGCTGATCGGCGGCCTAACCTCCTACGGCATCATCGAACAAGACCAGGACATCACGCCAATCGACGATAGCCGCCGCATCCGTCTGCTGGCGTTCGTCGATGCCGAGAACTTTTCACCGTTCACCCAGCGCACCGGTCCGCGCCTGCATGTCCATACCGGCGACCAGCAATGGTTCGCCGACAACATCCCCTGCCAGCGCGCGTGCCCTGCCCATACGGATATTTCACGCTACATCGCGTTTATCGCCGACGGGCGCTACGCCGACTCCTTCGAGCTGAACCGCGAGCACAACGTCTTCCCAGGCTGCCTGGGGCGCATGTGCGCGCGTCCCTGTGAGGAAGCCTGTCGTCGGCAGGTCGTTGACCAGCCGATCGGCATCTGCTACCTGAAGCGAGTCGCTTCCGACTACCGCGGCGAGACGCGCCGTGAGACGCCGCCGCCGCTCAATGGCATGACTGTTGGCATCATCGGCGCGGGAGCAGCCGGCCTGACCGCCGCGCGCCAGTTGGCCCGCGAGGGCTACAAGGTGACCGTGTACGAAGCGATGCCGGTGCCGAGCGGCATGATGTGGGCCGGCGTACCGGAATGGCGCCTGCCGCGCGACGTCATCATGGAGGAGGTCGAGCTCATCCTCGACCTCGGCATCGACCTGAAGCTAAATACCAAGGTCGGCGAAGACATCACCCTCAATGAAATGGTCGACATGTACGACGCCGTGATCATCGCGGCGGGCAACCAGAAGGTCACTACCCTGGGCATACCGGGTGAAGACCTGCCAGGGGTTGACCATGGTCTGACCTTCCTTGAGGACGTGAACCTGGCCCGCAAGGAGGATATCTTCGTCGGGAAGCGCGTCGTCACCGTCGGCGGCGGCTTCACCTCGATGGACTGCATCCGTACTGTGCTGCGCATGGGCGCGGAAACGTCGATCATGACCTACCGCCGTTCACCGAACGAGATCCCGGTCGACGCGCTTGAGCTGCACGAAGCGGAGCTCGAAGGCTGCGAGATCATGTTCCAGGTTGCGCCAACGCGCTGCATCGCCGGTCCCGACGGCCGGGTCGCCGGCATTGAGTTCGCCCGCAACGAGCTCGGCCCGCCAGATGCCTCCGGCCGCCGCCGGCCACAGGCCATCCCCGGCTCCGAGTTCATCATCGAATGCGACCAGGTGCTCGTCGCCATCGGCCAGTACCAGGACAACGACTTCATCCCGGACGGCTTCTTCGCCGACCGCGACCGGCGTGGTGTACCGAAGATCGACGCCAGTGGCCGCACCCAGCACCCCAAGGTCTGGGCCTGCGGGGACTACGTCACCAACCCGCTGAACTTCATCTCTGCCATCGGCGATGCCAAGCGCGTGGCCGAGGAGGTACACGCCGCCTTGAGCGCCCAGCGCCCACCGGTGAAGGATTTCGAGATCACCCGCGTGCCGATCGAAGACTTGCACACCCCTAACCCGCTGGTGGCCGAAGGGGTGGCCGAGTGGTCGTTGGCCGCCATGAGCCGCCGCCTGCGCTGGGGCGACAACTATGCGTCGGTGCAGCGCCAGATTATGCCGACCCTGCCGATGCCAGCGCGCGGACTCTTCGCCGATGAAACCACGTTGGAGGTGGAGCTCGGTTACCCGAAGCCGATGGGGTTCGAGGAGGCCAAGCGCTGTTTGCAGTGCCAGCTCAACATCTTCATCGATGGCGACCGCTGCATCCTCTGCAACGGGTGTGTGGACATCTGTCCGGTGGGCGTGATCCAGATGATTTCACTACAGCGCATCGCGACCATCGACGACGACCGCGAATTGGCGGCCCTGGCCCGGGCTGAGCTCGGTCCCAACGCCAACGCCATGGTCATCGACGAACTGGCCTGCATCCGCTGCGGCGCCTGTGTCGACTGGTGCCCCACCGAGTGCCTGACGATGGAGCACTACCGCCCAACCCCGCTGCCAGCCCGTGAGTCCAGCGAACTGGCAATTGTGGCGGATTGAGCCACGCCCGACATTCGCGCGGAAACACGGACTGCGTTCTATTGACAGGCAGCGAAAGGGGCGGACAGATGGTGCATGTCCTCAGTATCGTCGAGATCGAGGATGTCGCCAAACTTGTGAGCGTGTTCTCAACGCGTGGCGCGAAACTGCGCGCCTCCCACGGCAGCCACGGCGCCCAACTGTTCGTCACCGACGGTGATCCAAAAAAGATGGTCGCCATCTTCGAGTGGGACAGCCGCGAAGCATTTGAAGCGTTCTTGAGCGACCCGAACACCGCACCGACCATGGCCTCCGGCGGCGTCAAAGGCCGCCCGGACTTCACCGTGCTGGAGAAGGTCGGGGAGTTTCCGGCGTAGCAACCTCTAATGTCGGACGCACGAGCAACCCGCGAGGGGCGGCGACACTGGTTGCCACCGTTCACACTCTGGTAGTCCGTGTGAAAGCCGCGTCGGTCGCGCGTCGTCGACGTTCGGGGGCGATGTCCGCGCTCTCTTTTGCAAACTTGACGTCGTCATTGTGATGGTGATAGATTCCCGCTCAGCCGGCGTTGACGGCGAGTAGTAGCGTGCCTGCTGGTGCAGCGAGTCGGGGAGTGGTGGGAGCCCGGCCGAAGGATGCGCGCGAACTCGCGCCTGAGCCGCACGGGTGAACGCGTGGTTGCGCTAGCCCGAGCCGGGGTCGCCCGTTACAGCGTGCTGAGTGAGCCGGGGGTACCCGGCTAACGAGGGTGGTACCGCGGGTGCGTGACGTTTCCCGTCCCTTTGGGGCGGGTTTTTTGTTTTCTTGGAACTGGTACGGGGATATTCACGAATGATTCGACCGCGACAATCCAACCAGCGCATCTCTGTCGCGAGCCTGCGCTCGTCGCGCGGTCGTCTCCTCCTTAGCCCGCCCCGTTGAGCGGGGCCAGTTGCCGCAGTCGACCAACCACATGCACACAGAATGACGACAAGGAGTAAGCACGTGAGCGAGCGCGTACTGGTATTCGACACGACCCTGCGCGATGGGGAGCAGTCCCCCGGCGCGACGATGAGCGAAAACGAGAAGATCGAAGTCGCACGGCAACTGGTGCGGTTGGGGGTGGACATCATCGAGGCCGGCTACCCGGCTGCTTCCCCCGGCGACCTGGCGGCGGTGCAGAGGATCGCCCGCGAGTGCAAGGGGGTCACCGTCGCTGGGTTGGCGCGGGTGCAGTTCATCGACATCGACGCCGCCTGGGAGGCGGTGCGCTATGCCGAGAACCCACGCATCCACACCTTCGTCTCCTCCTCGCCGATCCACATGCAGTACCAGCTGCGCAAGGAGCCAGAAGAGGTGCTGGAGATGGCGCGCCAGGCAGTGCGGCGCTGCAAGGGCTATCTCTCCGATGTCCAGTTCTCGGCCATGGACGCCACCCGCAGCGACCTCGACTTCCTCTGCAGGATGTTCGCGATTGCCATCGAGGAAGGCGCGACCACGCTGAACATCCCGGACACCGTGGGCTACACCACGCCGGAAGAGTTCGTGCGGCTGATCGAATACGTCAAGGAGCATACGCCGGGCATCGAGAAGGTCGTCATTTCGGTGCACTGCCACGATGACTTGGGCATGGCAACGGCGAATACCCTGGCTGCGGTCACCGCGGGCGCGCGCCAGGTGGAGGTGACGGTCAACGGGCTGGGCGAACGCGCCGGCAACACCTCGCTGGAAGAAGTCGTAATGGCGCTGAAGACCCGGCGCGACTTCTTCGGCGACTACGAAACGCGCATCAACACCCAGGAGATCGTGCCGGCCAGCCGCCTGGTCAGCCGCGCATCGGGGATCCCGGTACAGCCGAACAAGGCGATTGTCGGGGCCAACGCCTTCGCCCACGAATCCGGCATCCATCAGGATGGCATGATCAAGCATCGCGACACCTACGAGATCATGACGCCGGATTCGGTCGGGTGGGGACAGACCAAGCTGGTCATGGGGAAGCACTCCGGGCGCGCTGGCTTCCGCGAGCGCCTGCGGGAACTGGGGTACGAGGTCGACCCGGACCGGCTGATGAGCCTCTACCAGCGTTTCATCACCCTCACCGACCGCAAGAAGCACGTCACCGACGCCGACATCATCGCCATCGTTGAAGACCAGTTGCAGCACGACGGGCCAGAGCCGTACAGCCTGCTCGCCTGGCGGGCGAGCTCTGGTTCAGACGGCAAGGCACAGGCGGCGGTGATCCTGGAACATGGCGGGATTGAACGCGAGGCCACCGGCAGCGGCAACGGCCAGATCGACGCGCTCTACTCCGCAATCGACTCGATCGTGCAACTCGGCGCCGAGCTGGAGGAGTACCATATCGACGCAATCACACCGGGGGATGACGCCCAAGGGGCAGTAACGGTACGGGTTACAGTGGATGGTCGGACGTACTCGGGCCACGGCGTCGCGACCGATATCATCGAATCGAGCGTGAAGGCCTACCTGACCGCGCTGAACCGCGCGGCCAGCGCCGTCGTCGCGCCGGTGCGTGTAGAGGGGACGGTCTAATGGGACTGACGATGACAGAAAAGATCCTCGCCAAAGGCGCGGGTCGCGACGAGGTGACTCCCGGAGAGATTGTCGAGGTCGCGGTTGACCTGGTGATGACCAACGATGTCACCGCACCACTCTCGATCGCCGAGTTCAAGAAGACCGGGCTTGAGCAGGTGTTCGACCCCGGCAAGGTCGTCTTTGTGCCGGACCACTTCGTGCCGGCCAAGGACATCAAGGCCGCCGAGCTGGCCAAGATCATGCGCGAGTTCGCCCACGAGCAGGGCACGCTCTACTTCGAGATCGGCCGGGCAGGCATCGAGCATGTTGTCCTGCCGGAGAACGGGCTGACCAAGCCGGGCGACATCATCGTCGGCGCAGATTCCCACACATGCACCTATGGCGCGTTCAACTGCTTCAGCACCGGACTCGGTTCCACCGATATCGCAGCTGCGATGGCGCTGGGCACCACCTGGACGCGCGTGCCTGAATCGATCAAGTTCGTGTATTACGGAACGCTGCCGGAAGGTATTGGCGGCAAGGACTTGATCCTCCACACCATCGGGCTGATCGGGGTAGATGGCGCCCTGAACTCGGCGATGGAGTTCACCGGCCCGGTGATCGACAACTTGTCGATGGACGGGCGCATCACCATGGCGAACATGGCTATCGAAGCAGGCGGCGACACCGGCATCTTCGCCTGCGATGACAAGACACGGGCATTCGTCGATGCCGTCACCGACAAACCCTACACCGCCTACGATTCCGACCCGGACGCTACGTACGCTCGCATCGTGGAGATCGACGTCACGAACCTGCGGCCGGTCGTCGCGTTGCCGCACCTGCCATCCAACGTCCACGCCGCGGACGACGTTGACGACATGGAGATCCACCAAGTCGTCATCGGTTCGTGCACCAACGGCCGGCTCAGCGACCTGCGCGAGGTCGCCGATGTGCTCCGTGGCCGGCAGATCCACCCGATGGTGCGCTGCATCATCATCCCCGGCAGCCAGGAGGTCGCCAAGCAGGCCCACAAGGAGGGCCTGGCCGATGTCTTCCTCGAAGCCGGCGCCATCTGGAGCACCAGCACCTGCGGGCCGTGCCTGGGTGGCCACATGGGCATCTTGGCGAAGGGTGAACGCTGCGTCTCGACCACCAACCGCAATTTCCGCGGCCGCATGGGCCACCGCGAAGCCGAGATCATCCTGGCCGGCCCACAGGTAGCGGCCGCCAGCGCGGTGCTCGGCAAGGTCGCGTCGCCGGCCGCGTTGGACTAGCGCCCCTCACCCCCTGCCCTCTCCCGGTGCGCGGGCGAGGGGGAGGAACAACCGGACGTGGCTACTCGCTCCCCGTCTCCCGCGCACCGGGAGACGGGGCCGGTGGATAAGGGTTCCTATGCAATATCGAGGACGAATCTGGAAGTTCGGCGACGACATCGACACCGATGTCATCATCCCGGCGCGGCACCTGCTGACCCACGACCCGAAGGAGCTCGCCGCGCACGTCATGGAGGATATCGACCCCGAGTTCTCCAAGAAGGTGCAGGAGGGGGACATCATCGTCGCCGGCAAGAACTTCGGGTGTGGGTCATCGCGCGAGCATGCGCCAATTGCCATCAAAGGTGCGGGGGTAGCAGTCGTCGTCGCCAAGTCGTTCGCGCGCATCTACTACCGCAACTCGATCAACATCGGGCTGCCATTGGTGGAATGCCCGGAGCTGGTTGATGAGGCGGAGGATGGCGACATCCTCGAGATCGACACCACCGAGGGGGCAATCATCAACACCCGCACCGGCAAGGAATACAGCGCCAAGCCACACGCGCCGTATGTCCAGGAGATCGTCAACGCCGGTGGCCTGATTGAAGCGGTCACCGCGCGGGTGGCGGCGCGGAAGGCATCTGCAACAGCATGAGTGCAACAACCTATCGCATCATGCTGCTGCCGGGCGATGGCGTCGGTCCGGAAGTAACCGCCGAGGCGAAAGCGACGCTCGATGTCGTTGCGGCAGCTTCTGGCTTCAGCATTGCATACGACCAGGCGCACATCGGCGGTGCGGCGATCGATGCCCACGGTGTGCCACTGCGCCCCGAAGACGCCGAGCGGGCCGAAGAGGCAGACGCGATCCTGCTGGGGGCCGTCGGTGGCCCAAAGTGGGATAGCTACCCTCGCGAGACGCGCCCGGAAGCCGGGCTACTCGGGCTGCGCAAACGCCTCGACCTGTTCGCCAACATCCGCCCGGTGCGGGTGTTCGAGGCGCTCGTTGACACCTCGCCGATCAAGCCGGATGTGGTGCGCGGCGTCGACCTGATGATCGTGCGCGAACTGACCGGCGGGCTGTACTTCGGCAAGCCGTCGCGTCGTTGGGAAACGTCGCGCGGGCGCCGGGCCGTCGATACGCTCATCTACCGCGAGCACGAGATCCAGCGCATCGTCCGGCTCGCCTACGAGCTGGCCGGAGCGCGGCGCAAGAAGGTCACCAGCGTCGACAAGGCAAACGTGCTGCAGTCGTCACAGCTGTGGCGCGCAATCACAACGGAAATTGCCGCGGAATACCCCGACATCACCACCGAACACGCGCTGGTCGACTCCACCGCGATGACGCTCATCAGCCGCCCACGCAGCTTTGATGTCATGGTGATGGAGAACACGTTTGGCGACATCCTGAGCGATGAAGCGGCTGTGCTAGCCGGTTCCCTCGGCATGTTGCCCTCGGCCAGCCTGAACGGCAAGAAGCCGAAACGGCGCGGTTCGGTCGCCGTGCAAATGGGCATGTACGAGCCGATCCACGGCTCGGCGCCGGACATTGCCGGGCAAGGGGTCGCCAACCCAACCGGAGCCATCCTCTCGGCGGCGATGCTGTTGCGCACCTCGCTGGGGCGAGAGGCGGAGGCTTCCGCGATCGAAGCGGCAGTCGATGCGGCGCTGGAGGCGGGCGCCCGCACCCGCGATATCGCTGCAGGCGGGCCGGCAGTCTCAACCGCAGAGTTCGGAGCTGAAGTGCGCAGGCGACTCGGCGGACGCTGATAGCCTGAACATACTGGTATCCTGCACGACGGTCGGAGCACGCTCCGGCCGTCGTTGTGTGGTGATGGGACAAAGCCTGTGGCAATCGCGCTGGGAGTTGCCTGGTCGCCGGTGGCGGCGGCGTTGCCCGACTTGGGGCACCTCGTCGATTTCATCGAACTGCCGGGGTGGGCGGTGGACGAGCCTCACGGACCACCCGTGCGCCGCAAGGTGCTCCACAACCTCGACAAAGACTTCTCACTGGCAAAAGCTAGCGTTATCGACGCCACCTGGGTGGCGCGCGCCAACGCGCAGATCACCGCGACGAACTCCCCCTGGCTGAGCGTGCATTTGGGGTTCTCAACGGAAGACGTGCGCTTCGACGCGCATATGCTGCCGGAGGGGCCGGTGCTCAGTCAGGATATGCTGTTCGACCGCTTCGTCCACAATATCCGCGAGGTCCGCCGCCATATCGCGCAGCCGCTCCTCTTGGAAAACCTCGACTACTGCCCAGAAGGCGCCTACGAGCACATCTGCGACCCCGCCTTCATCAGTGCCGTTGTCGAAGCAACCGACACCGAGCTATTGCTCGATCTTGCGCACCTGCGGGTGACCGCAAGCTGGTTCGGGCGAGACCCGATGGAGATGCTGCTGGAACTGCCGCTGCGCCGCGTGTTCGAGCTCCACATCAGCAGTCCACTGCCCCTCGGCACACACGACCCGCGCCTCGACGACGCGCACGAGCCACTCACCGACGACGACATCACGTTCCTGCGGGCGGTCCTCGACCACACGCGACCCGCCGCTCTGGTGCTGGAGTATCGTCGCGATCCACAGGTGCTACGTGCACAGCTCCTGCAGCTAGCGCGCGTGCTTGGGCGAGCGTGGCGCGGGGTCGGTTGCTGAGCTGCACCCATGCCAGCGTGCCAGCCTGGGCTATGTCAAAGTCGTCTGATGTTGTTGTCCAGAAGCGTTACGTCCGCGCAAACACGTTCTCGACAGTCATCCCGAGCGCCAGTCGAGGGATCTCCACGCAGAAGGTCAGGGCAACCAAGCGCGGGAACGTCGCGTGTCCCGGCTAACGTCGGGTGGTGTTCCCGTGCCCCCAGCAACGCTGAGCGACTTTGACACAGCCCTGGCCTGCCAGCACTGCCGGTTGACAGCAACGCAGTGCGAACTATGATAGAAGTCACCCGGAACAAGGTCCTCGGAAATTATGTGAGGAATAGGTTTCGGACGTATACTGTTGTAACCAGTGTGAGACGGTGCGCCGGCCGCAACCCGGCGTTGCTACTGAGGAGTACGAAGAACATATGTTGACCATTACAGATGAGGCTGTCGCGCAGCTGCGCAGCTTCCTGGTCGAACAGGGCACGCCGGACTATGCACTGCGAGTATTCGTGGCGCCCGGTGGTTGCTCTGGGTTGCAGTACGGCATGTCGGTTGAGGAAGTCGCCGACGAAGGCGACACCATTGTGGAGACAAAGGGCGTGCGCCTCTTGGTCGATGAGTTCTCGGCCATGTACATCTCCGGCTCTGAGATCGACTATGTCAATAGCCTGATGGGCGGCGGCTTCACCGTCCACAACCCAAACGCTGTCACCGGCTGTGCCTGTGGCCATTCGTTCGACACCGGAATGAACGAAGGCACCGCGCAAGGCTGCGGCTGCGGCCGCTAAACCCTTCGCCCGGCGGCTGTATTGCCGCCCACATCGTTGATCGACGTAACGGAACGCTGCCAGATCGGCGGCGTTCCGTTTTGTGTCGTTCTGCGTTGCTATACTTGCCGTGCGCCAGTGCGGGGGGATGGCGGAATCGGCAGACGCGCATGCCTTAGGAGCATGTACCGCAAGGTGTGAGGGTTCGAGTCCCTCTTCCCCCACCAGGTCGACCCGCAAGGTTTCGCCGGCAGGGCATTGCATGGCTCAGGAACTCACCGGACCAGCGCACGAGGAACGAGACGGCAGCGACTCCGCACCAGCCGCAGGGTCACCGTCGACAATGCGCTTGCGGTTCGTGCCGATCGTCGCGCTCACCCTCGTTGTCGCAATGATCGGGCTCCTTGCCTACTCGTTGTTTGCGCCGGAAGAGGCACGTCTCGGCGCAAACGGGCGGATCAACTCTTCGGGAGCGCTGATCACGGAGAATGGAAGGTCTGCCCCCGACTTTGCTGTCGAGCAGTTCGACGGCTCCACCTTCAGCTTGGCAGAACAGCGCGGCAAGATCGTCGTCGTGAACTTTTGGGCGTCGTGGTGCGGCCCCTGCCGTGATGAGACGCCCCTGCTGACCGCCGCCGTGCCGCAACTCGATGCCGATGTCGTGCTGATCGGCATCAACGTCTGGGATAGCCGTCAAGAGGCTGAAGCATTCGTTGACTACTACCGGGTGAACTACGCCGTGGCTGAAGACCCGGATGGCGCCATCGCCGTGGACTATGGCCTGACCGGCGTCCCCGAAACGTTCGTCATCGACGCGAACGGGAAGATCGTTGCCCGCCTGCCGGGCCCGATTACCAGCCTCCAGCAGTTGCGCGACATGATCGCGGCGGCACGATGATCGAAGCCTCGGCCGTCGGCATCCTTGCGGCATTCGGCGCGGGAATCGTGTCGTTCCTGTCGCCATGCGTCGCACCACTGCTTCCGGGTTACCTGACGCTGATCTCTGGCTCGGCCGGTGTGCTGGCCCCGGCCGGTGGCCCGGCGCTGGCGCAGCCAACGCGCTTACGTCTCTTTTGGCCGAGTCTGATCTTCGTCTCCGGCTTTACCCTCGTTTTCGTCTCACTGGGAGCCGCCGCGTCTGTCTTCGGCGACCTGTTGCGGGTGCATCGGTACGAGCTCGCACGCATTGCCGGCCTGGTGATGATCCTGATGGGGCTCGTGGTGCTCTGGGGGTCGCGGGCGCCGTTCCTGATGCGCGAACGTCGCTTCCATCTCACTCCGCGCGCCTTTACCTCCTCCGAAGTGCTCCTGCTTGGGATGGCATTTGGGTTCGGCTGGACCCCCTGTTTCGGCCCGATTTTGGCCTCAATCCTCGTCTACACCAGCACCGCCGAAACGGTCCGCGAGGGGACACTGCTGCTCTTTGCGTATTCCCTCGGCCTCGGACTGCCGTTTCTCCTGGCGGGGCTGGGGTTGGGACAGTTGCGCGGCGTCATTCGCGCGGTCAACCGCCACGCCGGATTGGTCATCGCATTCTCCGGTATCACCATGATCGTCATCGGCAGTCTGTTCCTGACCGGACAGATGTTCCGCCTCGCGATCGCCGGGCAGCGGCTGTTGTCCGGCATTGGCCTGTAACCGCACAGGTGGACGCTGGAGACGTGTTCCTGCTGGCACTTCGGCTGGCGCACGCCGCTGCGGCGACCCTCTGGCTTGGCGGAGGGGTATACTTCCTCGTAGCAGTGCGGCCGGCATTGCGCGAAGCAGATGAGCCGTTGCGCGTGCTGGCGAGGGAGATCCAGCGACGATTCGGCGAATGGGCCGAACTGGCGACGCTGGTCATGCTCATCAGTGGAGTGATCCTCGGTTTCGAGCGTCTCTCGACTGGAGATGGTGGGCTGACCTACGCCGCACTGCTTGGGCTGAAGGTGTTCGCTGCCGGAATTGCCTTTTGGCTTGCCGGAATACGCCCGGCCCGCAGAGCGGTTCGACGCAAGGGGGCGCGTCGAGCGGCCCCAGAGGTCATCGTCGCATCCGGCTCGCTCGCATTCCTGCTCGGCGTCGTCTTGGCGAGCGTCTGGGGACGTGGCTTGAGCTGAGAGACGGGATAGAACGTGAGTTCGGCAGCGGCGACTGTTACGAGTTCTCGCACGCGACGGAACCCTTGGCGCAACGGGAAACTGCTGATCGCTGGTGGTGTGCTGCTGGCAGCGGTTGCGTTTCTCGTTTTCAACGCAATGGGCTCGTCAATGGCCTACTTCGTGACCGTTGGTGAAATGCAAGCCTCCGGCAAGGACCTGACCGGCCAGCAACTGCGGGTTGGCGGACATGTCGAACCTGGCTCGATCGCGCGCAGTGGGTTTGGCGACGAGCTGCGCTTCAGCGTGACCGACGGCGCTACGACACTGCCGGTCGTCTACAACGGCACGGTGCCGGACATATTCAAGGATGATGTAGAAGTAGTTGTTGAAGGAACCATGCGCCCGGACGGGACACTGGAAGCATCAAGCGTGCTGACCAAGTGTCCGTCCAAGTTCGAAGCTGAATAGCTTTCGGCCAGGTTCCGGAGGGGCGGAGTTCCGGTGGCACAACTCGGGCACGGAGCGTTGCTCCTGGCATTCGCGCTGGCACTCCTCGGCATCGCCTTTAGCGTCATCGGGCAACGCAAGCGCATCCCTGAACTGACGATCGCTGGAGTCCGGGCGGTTGTCGCAGTCACCCTGCTGCTTGGAATCGCTGCAATCATCCTAGCCATCGCGTTTGTCACTCACGACTACAGTTTTCAGTTTGTTTCCAGCCGCTCCAGCCGCGACATGCCGCTGCGCTACATCGTGACCGCGTTCTATGGCGGGCAGGAAGGTAGCCTTCTTTGGTGGGCAACCGCGGCGTCCATCCTCGGGTCGCTCGCGTTTGCCCGCAACCGCGCCCGCTTCCCGAACATCGTGCCGTATGCTGCCGCAGTGTTCCTCGGCATCCAAGCCTTCTTGCTCTACATGCTCTGCTTCGTCGCGTCGCCGTTCTCGCTGAACCGCATCACGCCTGCCGATGGCGTTGGGCTCAACCCGTTGTTGCGTGATCCGGGCATGCTGGTCCATCCGCCTTTGCTCCTGACAGGCCTTGCGAGTTTCGCTGTCCCGTTCTCGATCGCGGCCGGCGCCCTCGTTACCGGCAAGATGAGCGCCGAATGGCTGCGCTTTGTGCGCCGCTGGACGATGATCGCCTGGGCGATCCTCGGCGCGGGCATATTCTTCGGCGGGTGGTGGGCCTACCACGTTCTCGGCTGGGGTGGCTACTGGGCCTGGGACCCGGTTGAAAACGTCTCACTCCTTCCCTGGCTTACGGCCACGGCGTTCATCCACTCGATCATGGTGCAAGAACGTCGCGGCATGCTCAAGGTCTGGAACATCAGCTTGCTGCTGGCCAGCTACGTGCTCGCCGTCTTCGGCACCTTTGTCGTGCGGAGTGGGCTGATCTCTTCGGTGCATTCCTTCGCCTTGTCAGACATCGGGCCATACTTCCTCGGCTTCCTGGCGGCCGTGACGGCACTCGCGGTCGGGTTGATCGCTTGGCGCTTGCCACTGCTGCAGTCCGAGAACACATTCGACTCGATGGTTTCGCGCGAGGCCGGGTTCTTGCTGAACAACCTGCTCTTTGCAGGGATCGCCTTCGCGACGTTCTGGGGTACGGTCTATCCACTCATTTCCGAGGCGTTCAACGACACGCGCATGACCGTCGGCGCACCGTTCTACAACCAGGTCAATGGCCCGCTGCTGCTGCTGCTGTTGATCCTGATGGGCATCGGGCCGCTACTCGCATGGCGGCAGACGATCGTGCCCATCTTACTCCGGTCGCTGCGCGCGCCGTTGGCGTTGGCGCTGCTCGCGATCATCGGTGTCCTGGCCTTCTTTGGCCAGCCGATGGCGGCTATCGGCATCGCTGCCGCGGTGTTCGCTATTGGTGCGATCGTTGTGGAGTACTGGCGCGGCGCGCGTCTGCGCCGCAAGAATGCTGGTGACGCTTTCCCCGTCGCCATCTATCACCTGACGCGTCGCGACCCGCGCCGCTACGGCGGCTACATCGTCCACCTGGGGGTTGCGATTATCGCGATCGGCATCGTCGCTTCGACGTTCTTCCAGTCGGAGCGGCTGGTTGTCCTCGAACAGGGGCAAGCAGTCACCGTTGCCGGCTACACCATTCGCTACGACAACTTGCGCGAGCAGCGCTCCCGCGATGCCCGCATCGTCACCGCCGACCTCACCGTTACCCGCGGGGGCAGCAGCGAGACGTTCGAGGCGCACCGCTACTTTTTCAACCGGTTTGAAGACCAACCAACCACGCGCGTCGGCGTCGTGACGCTACGCTTCACTGATGTGTATGTGATGTTAACTGAGTGGTCCGACACCGGCGCTGCCAACCTGCACATCTTTATCAATCCGTTGGTCACCTGGATCTGGGCTGGTGGGTTCGTCTACCTGATCGGCATGTTCGTCATCTTCTGGCCAGCGGCGCAACCTCGCAGCGTTCAGGTGCGCGTGCCGGATCGCCAGGGGGCGCTCGGTGAAACTGCGGGTTAAGCTGCTGCTGTTGCTCGGTCTTCTGCCACTTGCCTGGGGCGGCCCAGCCCTGGCCGAAGATGTCTACTCGCCACGCACGCTGGAACTCGCCCGCCAGCTGCAATGCCCCGTCTGTGGCGGTCAATCAGTGGCCGACAGCAACTCGGAGCTTGCGCGCCAAATGCGGGACATCATCGAGCAGAAAGTACAGGCGGGCGAAACCGACCAACAGATCCGCGACTACTTCGTCAGCAGGTATGGTCCCTCAATCCTCGCCTCACCTCCCAAGTCCGGGTTCACCAGCACACTTTGGTGGGTCCCTGTGTTGGCGATCGCCGGTGGAGGCGTAATCCTCGCGCTGTTCTTACGCGAGCGCACCCACGCGCCACTTCCAGGCGCCCCCACCCACTCGACAGACATTAGCGATGAAGAACTGGAGCAGGTCGCGCGCGAAGCACTCGGCGTCGATAGCCAACGGGAAGTGCAAGCGACATGACATTGTCTCTGATTGCTATCGCGGTGCTGTCGATCGTTGTCCTTGCGTTCGTCTTGGAACCAATTCTCCGCGCACGTGGCGATGCAGTTGTCCTGGATTCCGCCGCTCTGCCACGTTCCGAGCCAGAATTGCTGGACGATGTTGGCGCCGTTGAGGATGCGCCTGTTGACCCAGCACCGGCGGCTCATCGGCCGCCAGTGCCCCACGGTATCGAACCGCGCGCGGCCGGCGACCCGACGTGAGTGACAATGTCCCCTATGTGCGCTTGCAGCGAGTCGCCAAACGCTTTGGCCGCTCTGTCGCCCTACGTGGTGTGTCGCTGCGGGTTGACGCCGGAGAAGTGGTCGCGGTCCTCGGCACAAACGGGGCCGGCAAGACAACGCTCCTGCGCACCATCGCGACGCTAGCCCGACCAAGTCGCGGGACAGCGGAGCTGTTCGGGCTCGACCCGTGGAGGCAACGACGCGAGGTCCGCGCGCGGATCGGCGTTGTGGCACA
>QEUZ01000524.1 GCA_003577355.1 Chloroflexota bacterium
CCGCTACTCCATCATCCAGCAACAGAAGCGCCGAGCGGGCGACCAGAGACGGCAGGTCCTCGATGTGCTCGAGCACAGCGACCGACACGACCTTGGCGTAGCGCAGAGTCGCGGGGATTTCTTCGACGCTTCGATACACAGACCGCAAGTGACCGAGAGCAGGCCGGTCGCGGTACAGAGCCGCGAACGGTTCGACTACATCGTAGGCCCGTTCCTCATGCTCCCACGGCACATGGTTCAGGGTTCCGGCGCCGATCTCAAGAATGTCCCCGTCGGGAGCCCGCACTTCGGACACCCGGCGGTGCATCCAGTTCTCGAGCCTCTGCTTGAAATCCGGAGTCGCGTTGTGGCTGCCCCGGTTGCGCTTGTACTCCTGTTCGTAAAGCGCAGCGTATGCAGAAGGCAAGGTCGGGCGCTGCTTAGGAAAGCGAGCGCGCATCCATTCGAACTCCGGGTTCACAGGTGCCGCTATCGCTTGACCTTGGTCTGCTGCCACACGATCGCTCCCGAGCGGCCGGCGACGATGTCCAGCGTCCCCTTGAGGTATACCGCCAGACCGGTAAGTCCGACTGCAGTGATCCCCAGCGTCAGCAGGTTCAGCATCAACAATGTGCTGTAACCGCTCGGAACGCTGTCGCGCACGAGCGCAACGATCAACGTGATCGTCAATCCTACGGTCAATGCGACCACGAGGATCATCAGCGTGACGAACGCCTTGAGCGGGACGTCCGTATGAAACATGATCGCCCGGATCGCCACCTGAAAGAGCCCCAGAAGATCCCAACGCGAAGGTCGATCGGCAGGACCGGTGCTCATCGGGACACTCGTGCTCGTAAAGCCGAGATTCGCAACCGAGAACCGGTAGATCGCATTGGATGTTTCATGCTGCCGCAAAACCTCGATCACTCTCCTGTCGAGCAACTTGTAGTCGCTTGCCCCGGTCTGGTCCGAGTTCATAAGCCTGGACATCACGTAATTGAAGACCGCGGCGCGAATGCGCATGCCCAGTGCTTCACCCTTGCGCTCCCGCTTCACTGCGTGGACGATGAGCGCTCCGTCCCGCCACGCCTCGAGAAGCGCAGGAATCAACGAGGGAGGATGCTGGCCGTCACTGTCGATCGTGACAGCGGCCTCCCCGCACGTGTAGTGCATTCCCGCGAAGATTGCGTTGTCCTTGCCGAAGTTCCGCGACAGTCGAACGCCTTCGACCTGTTCGTAACGCTCACCGAGCGCCTCAACGACGCGCCAAGTATTGTCCCGCGAGCCGTCGTCGACGAGAACGACGTGAGGCCGATAACCTGCCTGCCAAACCGCCTCCATCATCTCCTCGACGTGCCGGACCATGCGATCCGATTCGTTGTACACGGGCACGATCAGGTCGATGATCACTCGATCGATGTCCTGAGTCATCGGTCGGTCGCCTTCTGGAAGACGAACATCCGCATGCCATTCGGAACCGAAAGAGTAGGGCCGTAATCTCTCCGGAAAGGCGGCAGGTGCAAGATATGCGCTACGCGAGACGCGAGCATCCCCAATGCAACATACTGGTAATCCCACCGGTCGGCACGAAGGGTGAAACAAGGCCGAAGGGCTTCGCTCAGTGTATCGCTCGTGAAATACGTGACGTGCTGTGGAATCTTG
>QEUZ01000096.1 GCA_003577355.1 Chloroflexota bacterium
CCCCAGTGGGATCGGAGCCGCCGGCAGGGTGCGGCGTTGTTTGGCCAGCACCTGGGCGATCCAGCCTTCCATACTCCGCAGGAACGGCTCGACCTCGCGCAACGGCGTCCGCTGCGGCAACACGACCTCAAAGCCATCCGCCGGGTGAAAGCGCAGCGAGAGCTTCCGCGCGCGGCTGCTGCGCCGCACGCGGTAGCGCACAGTACCCAGCGAGAGGCGGATCTCCTGTTCGGTGGCGCTCATCCTGCGCGGTGCGCCAGGATTGCCGTGAGCGTCTTGGCATCGGCGATGTGCCCAGCGGCGATCAGCGCCGGGATGTCGTCTGGCTGCACGATCACGACCGCGAGGTTCTCGTCGCTCTCCAGCCCGGCGTCCCCTGCCCGCAAGCCACGCGCGCGGTAGACGATCAGCTCCTCGTTGCACCAGCCGGGGGAGACGTAGAAGCGGGCCAGTTCGCTGATGTCATCGGCCTCGTAGCCGGTCTCTTCGCGCAGCTCGCGGATGGCGCATTCGCGTGGACCCTCATCCGGTTCGCGGGTGCCGGCCGGAACCTCCAGCAATTCCCGCCCGACGGCGTAGCGGAACTGGCGCACCAGCACCACCCGCCCATCCTCCAGCACCGGCAGGATCGCCACCGCGCCGGGGTGCTCGACCACCTCGCGGGTCGATTCCCCGCCATCCGGCAGCCGCACCCGGTCCACCCGCAGACTGATAATCCGCCCTCGAAAGGCGTACTCGCCGCTGATGCGCGTTTCAGTGAATTCCATTGTCATTCCCTTGGAGTGACGAGTGATTAGTGACTAGTGACTAGTAACTAGTTGGGTTTGATGGGCTGGAACGCTCCATGCTTCAGCCGCACCACAACCCCAACTAGTCACTAATCACTAGTCACTAATCACTCGTCACTCGTCACTCGTCACTCGTCACTCGTCACTCCGAAAGATGCTCCCGCATCCAGTCGAGCAGGCGGGTCCAGTAGTCTTCGCGGTGGGCGGGGTGGCCGGCCATCAGGAAGAGGTGGTCAGCACCGGGGTAGCGGGCGAAGCCGACTTTGCAGCCGGCCTGCTTCAGGGCGATGAACATCTGCTCTCCCTGGCCGATCGGGCAACGTTCGTCCGCCTCGCCATGGACGATCAGGGTTGGCGTCGTGGCGTTGTGGGCGAATTCGGAGGGGGAGTGCTTGGCGTAGGCCTCCTTGGCGGCATGCGGCGCGCCGCCAAACTGCGTCTCGCCCCAGCCGAAACCGATGTCGCTGGTGCCACGGAACGACTCGAAATCGAAGACCGGCGCACCGCAGACGCAGGCCTTGAAGCGCTGGGTCTGGCCGATTGCCCAGCTCGTCATGTAGCCGCCGTAAGAATAGCCGTGGATGCCGGTACGCTCGGCATCGACATAGGGCCGTTCGACCAGCGCATCGACAACCGCCATGAGGTCCTTGAAATCCTCGCCGCCCCAGTCCTGGCGCACCCGTGAGACGAAGTGGCGGCCATAACTGCTGGAACCACGTGGGTTGGCGAACGCCACCAGGAAGCCGTGGCTGGCCAGCACCTGCTGCCAGGGCCAGAAGTTGAAGCCGTAGTACCACTGTGGCCCGCCGTGGATGTCGAGCACCAGTGGGTAGGTCTTCGAAGGGTCGAAATCCGGCGGGGTGAGCAGGAAGCCATCAATAGTGAATTCGCCACGCTCCACCGCGAAGCGCTCCCAGTTGGCCGGCGGCGCGTCCCGCAGCGCTTCCGTGTTCAGCGAAGTGATGATTGCGGTGGCGCCGGTGTGCAGGTCGTAAACGGCGACTTCGCCGACCGTGTCGAAGCTGGTGTAGGTCAGCACGGCGTAGCGCCGGGCGTCGTCCATGCTGACCGCGCCGTTGAGGGCGGGCCACTGCACCACCGGCTCAAGTGCGCCGCTCTCGACATCGAGCGTGTGCAGCTCGCTGGCGGCACGGTGGACGGCATGGAAGAGCACCTGGCGCTCGTCCAGCCACCAGATGCCGTTGGAACTGCTGGAATCGTTGGCCGCGATCGGCTCGAAGGGCAGGTCATCAGTCAGCTGGCGGAGTACTCCGCTGGCCAGCTCGTAGACGAACAGGTCGTGCTGGTCGGAGTCGGTCGGGTCATCGGCAAGGATGATGCGTTCGCCGCTAGGGGACCAGGCCCAGGCGTTGATGCGACCTTCGCCACCACCAGTTTCGCGGGTCGCGCCGCTGGCAAGGTCGAGGATCTGCAAGCGCACGCCATCCACGTAGGGTGTCCCGAGGGTGTAGGCCAGCAGCGTGCCGTCCGGCGACCAGCCGGGGATGCCGTGGTCGACGGCCAGTTCGGTCACCCGCCGCCGCTCGCCGCTGGCAACATCGACGACGAAGATATGGCTGCGCTTGTCGGCGATGTACCCGCGGCCGTCGGACTTGTAGTCGATGCGCTCGGTGTAGCGCACCGGCGGGGCGGCGTTCGGGTCCGGCGTGGCTTCCTCCGGGTTCGCTGGGTCATAGGGGGCGTTGTAGGCCAGCTTCGAGCCATCCGGCGACCAGGCCAGGCCGCTGACGCCCCATTTGTGTTTCGTCACCTGGCGCGCCTCGCCCATGCCTGCGGCAGGCAGCACGAAGATGCCCGACCCACCGTCGCGGTCGGAGACGAAGGCGATCCAGGCGCCATCTGGCGACCAACGCGGGCAGCCGTTGTGCTTGCCGGCGCTGGTGAGCTGGCGGGCATGGCCGCCGTCGATATCGCACAGCCACAACTGGCTGGACATCGTCTGCGTTGCGGGGTCGGCAGCGCCCACGCTATAGACCACCCGCCTGCCATCCGGCGAGACCTGTGGGTCGGTGGCCTGCTGCAACCCATAGACCAGGCGGTGGGGCATCCAGCGTTCCGTCACGTGTCTCCTCGTTTCCGTTCCCAGTTCGGCGATGCCGACATCTGTGTCGAGCATGACGGATAGTACAGGGAACCGGCGGTGGAGCAGTAGTGCGAAAAGATTGGGAAGGCTGGAACGCCGCCGAGCGGAGGGAGTAACGGGTATCCTACGCCTGCTTTGCCAACGCCGTCAGCAGAAGCCGCTCACTGACGCTACGGTGCATTTCCCAGTACCTGCGATTGTTCCAGGGCAGATTCTCGGGAACGTGAACGGCAGCGCGGCTCAGGTCCAACAGAACCGGAAGCACATAGGTGATTTTCGCCTGGCCGAGGAGCTTCGGCTTACGCCGCCGGAATGCGGCCAATGTCCTGTCATCGACGCGGTCGACGAGCGAGGCGGCCAGACAATACATGTACAGTTTCGACCTGTTTTCATGGACATAGGTACCGCAACGATCGGTGAAGCCTTGTATCGCGGTGTCATCGCCTGCGGCGACCTGCGAGACGACACAGACAAACGCTGACGGCCACGCGGTTGGCAATATGCTGGTGCTGGTGGCCACGAGGTCGAACGTGTAGGGCGCATAGGCCACATGCCGGGTGATCGCGAAGCCCTCCTGTTTGAACGTCGCCTCGAGCTTGCTCAGGGACTTCGCTGCTGGGGAAAAGAGAGGCGCGGGCTTGGCCGATACTGGGGCCGGAGGTGGAGCTGGTCGGAGTGGCGTCGCAGCCGGAGGCGGCGCCGGTCGTGTTCCCGTCGATGTGGGTCGTCCAGCAGGGGGCTGCGTCGCAGCACGTTCGACGGTGTCGCGGAGCTTCTGGCGGGCTGCTGTCAGCGCTGGGTCGCCGCTCGTGCGCGCGGCCGGCTTGCCCCATAGCCGCTGGGCATGGAGCGCTGCTCCAAGCGCGACCGCCATGTCCTGCTGCTGCCACTTTGTCTGCCGCAGTGGAACGGTCTCAGTCAGCAGACGGCTTACCAATGGTAGGCGCGAGGAGCCACCAATCAGCACCAGCGTATCGACCGGGTGGTTGGAAGACCGTGATTCGTCGACCATCGCTGCAGTGAGGCGCACCGTCGCCTCAACGTACTCTGCGATTAGACCTTCGAATGTCGCGCGGTCCACCCGATGCCTGAAGGGCTTAGCCCCTTCCGGTGTTTCCAGGTAGGTGCTGAAGGATGTCTGCTCACTGGATGCAAGCGCCTCCTTGCGTTCCCGGCACTGTTGGAGCACCTGCATGTTGAGCGTGCCGCCACTGCTCAGCGACATGCCGGTCTGTTGCTCGCAGATGTCGTCCAGGTAGGCGTACAGCGCGCGGTCGAAATCATCGCCACCGCAGCGTTCCAGACCCTTCGGGTCCATTGCCACCCGAAACGATCCATCGGGGTTGCGGACCAGAACGGCGAGGTCGAACGTTCCGGCGCCGAGATCGTAGACCAGGATATGCTTGCCTGTTCCGGCGCCCTGCTGCGCGTGCGCCAGCGCAGCAGCGACCGGCTCGGCAACTGTCTCTACCTCGCAGAACCCGGCCGAGCGTGCAGCTGCCAGGACCTGTTCGCGCTGAAAGGCATCGAACGTCGCCGGACACGCGATGACCGCCCGTGTTACCGGAACGTGGAAATGCAGTTCCTCCGCGTCATGGCGGAGCTTGCGAAGAATCTCAGCCACGACTTCAACACGTGTCATCCGCCGGCCCGGCACGCTGATCGTGCCAGGGTTCGCCATGTCGCGCTTGACGCTGAGGATGACTCGCCTGCGCTCGTCGGGGTCGTCGAGCATGTCCAGAGCGGCACGACCGACCAGGGTGTGGTCGGCGCCGACGTAAACAACCGATGGGGTTTCCTCGTCCCCCTCGGCATTACGCAACATCTGCGGGCGTCCCTGTGAGTCGCACCAGGCCATGCTGCTCTTCGACGTACCGAAGTCGATACCGATGGTCGGAATGTTGTCCGTTGTCAGCATGATGTTGGCTCCTTCTCTCGACGGAGAGATTTCACCCGGCAACCGCTGCTGCGCGAATAGCTTCGAGTTCGCCCATTGCGGCATCGATTCGCTTGCCGGTTTCCAAGAGCTCGACAACCTGCACGCGCAACGTCGCCGCTTCGGCGGCTCGACGTTCAGCATCCATGCGCGCGACATCGACCAGCCGGGAGACTTCTGCCTGGGCGTCCGCCAAACGCTGTGTCGTGATGTTGTTCACCTGTGCGACCACCTGGCGTTCAAAATCGCCAAGAAACTCATCGACGAGGCTGTAGCGGCTCGAATCCAGGTCAACCTCCAGAAAGCGCCGTCTGATGCGACCGAGCGTTTCCAGAGCGTGCTGGCGAAGCTGCTGGCGAACTGTCGCAAGTTGCGACTCCTCTGGCTTGTTCCAGAAGCGCACCAGTGTCCAGATTGCGGCGATGACGCTGGCGGCTGCGGCGACCGGCGCCGCGATCACACCGGTAAGGACCAGGCCGACAAGCCCGACGTTCGTCATTGAGCTTGTCCCCAGGACTTCCATGCGGAGCGCTTGCAGGCGTTGCCCGAGATCAAGTTCCTCCGGGACCGGCTGCCAGCCGTTCGAGTCGAAGTCGGATGGTAATGGCGCATCTCGCACATCGAGTGCTGCTACCGCGCCGGCAAGTGGAGCGAGCGCGGCGAGTGTTTCGCGTTGCAGATGTCCACACACCGCCGTCCAGCGTTGCACCGCAGCCGCTACCAGATCGGCATCCAGCGTCTCGCCGATGGCGTTGAGGTCTTCCACCTTCTGTGCCACGTCGATACGCCGTTCGAACGGCGCGGAGATCGTTCCGCCCGGTTGGAGATCCTGGAGAAATCCGGCACGACTGATCCCGATCAGCCGGCGCAGTTGCGCGTCGAACGCGCTGCGCTGCCTGCCGTTCGGCCCCCACTCCGCGGCAAACGCTTCCTGGCGTTGCGCGGCCTCGGCGTGCAACTGCTCGCGCTCACGTGTCGATGCTTCCTGCGCACTGCGCAGCCGTGCGGCAAGCGTTCCAGCATGGGTCGTTACCTGTTGCCGGCACATGAGTAACGCTTCGGCAGGCCGAGCGTACCCGGCGACGGTGAACAGAAACGACTCCAGCGCGGCCCGGAGCTCGCGGTGGCGACTGGCAATCTCGTAGTCCTCGTCGCCAGTAATCGCCGCCCGCGCCAGAAGTGCGCTCGAGATCGGCCAGACACGCGTATCGGCCAGCCGCCCATCAAAGCGGTCGCGCAGGATGGCTTCGTTGCGCTCCTTGATGGCACGCCAGTCTGCTTGCCCATGTAGGTCGATCTGCGTCTGGATGAACATTATCGCCGAGGTAACGCCAAGCAACTGCTCGATCAGTTGCACTTCCGGCTGAGTCATTGGCTGGCTTGAGTCGAGCACGACGATCACCGCGTCGGCGAGCGGCACAAACCGCTGCGTAATCTGCGCGTGTCCGGCATAGAGGGTTCCGAGACCAGGAGTATCCAGAAGTTGCACGCCGGGTGGCAGGAATGCGGCGGGGGTTTCCACTTCAATCCAGCGCACGATGCGGCTGAGCGACGGGGCGTCGCCGCTGTCTGCCACAACTTGCGAGCCGAAGCGCACAAGGTCATCGGCCGAGATGGCCTGCGTAGAGTCGTCTTCGAACCGAATGCGGTACGACTCGCGCTCGGCGTGGGAAACCTTGAATACCTGGCTGGTCGCAACGTGCGTAGCAGTCGGTAGGAGGTCACGGCCAATAAGCGCATTGATGAACGAGCTTTTGCCCCGTTTTGCTTCCCCCACCACTAGCACGTTGTAGGTGTTCTCTTCAAGCTTGCGCCGCAGGTGGTGCAAGGCTTCGGGCGGCTGCGGCAAGCTGAAGCGCGTCGATTGGTCCTGCAACGTCGTGATGATGTCGAGGATATCGGCTCGCAACGTGTCGGAACGTGTCGTGTTGGCCTTCGGAACAGCCAGTGCCATCTGGGTCTCCTTTCCTGTTGTCCAGCCGCGCAACGCGATTGTCAGCCGACCGTGGCTGGCGGCTGTGTTGGGTCGGTTCGATCGTGGCGGGATCACGTAACTGCCCTCAAGGGGTCTTCCCCAGGTTCCAAACATGCACGGATGGTCGCTGTCTGTTGTGAATGTAGGCGGCATGGACAGCGCTGGCTGTAAAGCGCTGTACAGTTCAGACGTATCTGCCGCTACAGCAGGTGGAGGTAGCTCAAGTGGCGCCAATCAGCCCAAGGACATCGTGCAGCGACAACGCACGTCCTTCGGCATAGCCTGCCTCGACGACATCCGCCGGTAGGTTGGCACGCACGCGCTCGGCATATTCCGCAACGATAGCCCGCATATAGGGTGGGATGGGGACGCCGATTACCTCGCGCAGCCTGCCGGCGCAGCCCAGCCAGCGAGCAGCTGTGTGCCAGTCCCCCAGGGTGCAGGCGACCCCTGCCAGTCCTTCGATGGCTGAGACTGCCCCGCTACTGTTGCCCATTCCGGCGTAGTTGCGCAGCCCTGTTCTGAACCACGTAGCTGCTCCGCGCGCATCCCCCGCCCGCAGCGTCGTCCAGCCGAGACTGTTCGTTGGGTAGGCAACAGCGAGAGGAGAACCAACGCGCTCCGCAACAGCAATACTCTCCAGGAGCACCTCAGTCGAGCGCGCGTAGTCCCCCTGGATCTGCAATGCAACGCCGAGGTTGTTCAGCACGAGCGAGAGCAGCGACAGGGTACTGCCGGCAGCGGTGGTTGCGCCGCTGCTCTCGTTCTCGCTGCGGACGATCGACAATGCCTCCTCAAGGTAGCGAAGACTGTCCTCACCACGCAACATCGCCATGGCCGAGACACCCAGGTTGTTCAGCGATGACGCGATCCCTCGCTGGTCGTTCAGCGATCGGCGTTGCGCGAGCGCCTCCTGGTGTGCCTCAATAGCGCGAGCTGTATCCCCCTCTAGCCAACACAGGTTGCCCAGACCATTGAATGCACGAGCGCGGTTCATCAGCGCCGTCGTTGGTGTATCGTCGGCTGCTGGAACGGCGCCCAGCGCTGCTTCGATCCATTGCCGGCCTTCTCGAATATGGCTGCGATACTCCCAGAAGCGACTCAGATCGGCCGCCATCTGAAGACCGAGGAGGGGAGACTGTTGGTCGATGATGGCCCAACCAAGTGCCTGCCGCACGTTCGCAGACTCCTGGTCCAGCCGGTCCAGCCAGAGCGTCTGGTCGCGCCCGGCAAGTTCGGCCGACGCGGCTGCGGCCAGATTCGCGTAGTACGCAGCGTGGCGTGCTTGGTAACCGGCCAGTTCCCCATGCTGCGTCAGCATCTCCCGCCCGAACGCGCGGATCGTTTCCAGCATCCAATAGCGGGCGTTACCATCGGCCTGTTCCCTCTGCCGGAGCAGGTGCTGGTCGAGCAATGCGTCGATCCCGTTCAGGACATCCGGAACCGCATCCCCAACAACGGCCTCGGCCGCGTCGAGTGTGCAGCCGCCCGCGAAGATGGTGAGCGCACGGAACAGGCGCTGATCTGCCTCTGAAAGCAGATCGTAGCTCCAGGCGATTGTTGAGCGGATCGTCTGCTGGCGCGGTGGCAGGTCGCGTAGCCCACCGGATAAGATGTCCAGGCTGCGGTCCATGCGCGCGAGCAACTGCTGTGGCGATAGGGTGCGGATGCGTGCAGCTGCCAGCTCCAGGGCTAACGGCAACCCATCAAGCCGGCGAATGATCCCAGCGATGCTGGGGGCGTTGTCGATGGTAATGCTGAAGTCAGCATTGCGGGCTAGCGCTCTGCGCAGGAACAACTCAGCTGCCGGAAAGTGGATGAGCTCTTCTGGCGGCACATGTACGTGCAGCGGCACGTCCAGAGGAAGCACCTCCACCTCGAATTCGCCTCGCAACTCCAATGTCGAACGACTGGTAACGACGATCACCAGGTTCGGGCAGATGGCGAGGAGCTGCGCAACCCCGAGCGCCGCCTGGAGCACATGCTCGAAATTGTCGAGCACCAGCAGCAACCGGCGTGCGCCGATTGCCTGGGCCAACTGCTCGAGTGCGTCGCCTTTATCCCCTGTGCCGGGCTGCAGCGTGGCAGCAACTGTAGGGAACACGAGGTCCGCATCCGCCAGCTCGGCAAGGGACACAAAGACGACCCCTTCCGGGAAGGTGTCGCTCAGGTCGTCGGCGAGTTGCAGTGCCAGGCGGGTCTTGCCAACCCCGCCAGGGCCACTCAGCGTGAGCAAGCGCGTCGCGCCTGCCTGAATCAGGTCGATCAGCGCTGCCACGTCGTGATCGCGGCCGATGAGCCGTGTGGGCTGTGCCGGGCGTTGAGGATGCGCCGCAACTGTGCGCAGCAGCGACGACACCTGCGGTAGCTCTGGTGCGCGGAGTTGAAAGATATGCTCCGTGCTGGGGAAATCTCTGAGCTGGTGCCGCCCCAGGTCGTGAATCGTCACCGACGTTGGCGGGGATGCGCGAATCAGTTCAGCAACGCTCGCCGACAACAGGACCTGCCCAGCTTGGGCTGCTGTCAGCAGCCGCGCGACGTGGTGTACTGCCAGCCCGAAGTAGTCGTTGTCCCGATACTCGGCACTCCCGGTGTGTAGCGCCGCGCGGAGCTGCAGCTCAATGTCGCCGGGCCACGGATGCTCGGCGCAATCCTTGAACATCGCCAGTACAGCACCGACGGCGGAATGTGCATCGCCGAATGCTACACATGCTTGGTCGCCGACCGTCTTGAAGAGGTGCCCTGCATGCGCACGGGCTGCTGCAAGGATGAGTTCCTCCAGCCGGCGCAGGATGCTCGGCATCGTGTGCGGATGTTCAAGCCAAAGACGTGTACTGCCGGCAACATCGACGAACAGGAACGTCACCATCCTGACCGATGGTTGCTGCACTGCTACTCCAGCCCACTCACCTCTGGCACTCCTGTATCGCACTTTACACAAGAACAGTTTCGAAGTGAACAGCAAGCTCGTCCAGCCTCGGCATATGGTCAGCAGTAGATGCAACAACTGGCGTGGTAGCGGAACCGCCTCGGTATGACGATGGCATCCGCATGAAAGGGGGCGACGATGGATTGGTTTCCCTTCTTCGATGAGGTGGAGGTTGACGGGGACGATGAGCAACCCGCGGCGTTCTCTGGCGACGCCGCACTCGTCGTCCCAGACACGGAAGGCGTTGCGCCGCCGCTACTCCCCGAGCCAGCGTGGTCCGTCGCGCCGCAAGGGCCGGGCAACGTCTTCGAGATTTCCGGCATCGACCCGCTTCTGGCGCAAGAACTGGAGAACACCAACGCACTCCTCGCTGAGTGCCAGGCGCTCTTGGACAACTTGGAAACGCAACAGGCAGAACAGCCATCGACACTGCCGAACATGGAGTTCGCCAACAGTCTGAACCAGAGCATGGGCCAGGCGATGGATGACATCGACAAGATGTTGTCGGGCGAGTTATCCGATCAGGAGATGGCGGCATTGCTGGAGGAGTATCAGGCTCGAACGGCGCGTCTGGATGCGTTGAGCGGTGCGCACGACCTCTCCAGCCGCATGCGTAGCGACGCACTGCAATCAATGCGGGACATGCAAGATCAGAACAGTGCGTCACAGTATCGCATCTGGTCAGACCAGGAGCAGTTACAGGCCGACGCAGCCTTAGATCGCGCGGAACTGGCCGGCCGCCGAGGCGAGGACGCAACGAGTTACCTGCAACAGTTCATCGATTCGACCGAGCGTGCTGACCACTACAGCCGGGTCGCGCGCGACTACACGCCGGAAGATCGATAGCCGGCACGACGACCTGCCGTTGCTCCCTGGCTTCACCAGCACATTGCTCACGAGCTACGAAGCACAAAACAGGAGGAACCATGAAACTGCACGACGTTGAACGACAGTTCACCGAACTCGAAACGCGCTATCAACGAGGCGAGCTCACCTCCAAGGCGTACGACGACGCGCTCGCACAGGTTATGGCACAAGACGAAACGGGCCGTTGGTGGACGAAGCAGCGCGGCAGCGGCGCCTGGTGCTACTACAACGGCTCCGACTGGGTTACCGGGAACCCGTTTCCAGCCCAGGCAGCACAGCCGTCGCCGATAGTTCAGCAGCCAGCACTTGCCCACGCATCCTCCGGTGGGACGGTCGTCGCGCAGGAAACCCGTTCCGGCTTCGGCGGCCTTGCCTATGTGTTCTACCTGCTGGCGCTTATCCCGATCATTGGGCTGGTCCTCTGGCTCGGGTTCCGCAACAGCGACGTGCCAGCAAACCGCTCAATGGCGTCGACGATCGGCGTTATCTCGCTGATTTCAGCAGCCCTGGGTGTCTGGATGAACCTCTCGTGAACGCATGCTGAGGTGCGCGTAGCCTACGGCGGTAAGCGAGCGACTACGCAGCGCGAGTGAGGCAGCAGAGTAGCAATCGCTCCTTTGCTGCCTCGTTGCTGAAAGGCGATCGACATGCAGACTCCAGGCGATGCTGCCAACGCGCCGACGACAGATGCAAGCCCTGACGATCTCCATGATCTCCTGCGGTGGGCGGCCGGGCTCTTGCGCGAGGCGAAGCTGCCATCTAGACCAATCGGCGAATTAGAGCGGTTAGCTGAGCAGGTGCGTCAACCATGCGTTGTAGCCGTCGTTGGGCGAGTCAAGGCAGGCAAGAGCACCTTCGTCAATGCGCTCCTCGGTGATGACCTGGCGCAGGTCGGCACCACCGAGACAACCGCAACGATCAACTACTTCCGCTATGGAACACCGGATGCCGAGCTGCCAGTGCGTTGCTACTGGCATTCAGGCCATGTCACGGCGGAATCGCGGGCGTTTCTCGACCGGCTGCAGGGCAACGATATCGATACATTACGCCTGGCAACCGATATTCATCATCTGGAGTACCTGCTACCGAACCCGTACCTGCGGGACGTCACCCTGGTTGACACGCCGGGGCTCGCTGCGGTTGTTGATAAACATCAGCAACGCACGGCTGAATTCATGAACCTGCGCGACCAACTCTGCGAACGGCAACACGCCGAAACGCAACGGCTGAGTAGCGAAGCAGACGCCGTGATCTACGTCCTCGGATCGGTCGCTCGGGCCAGTGATGCTGCCTTTCTCGAAGCGTTTCGGGACCTTACCGGCGGAGGATCGCGGGCAATAAACGCGATCGGTGTACTGGCACGCATCGATGTACAGCCGCAGATATTGCAACAGCGCCATGCACTCGTCGACCGAATTGCTCGGCAACTGGAACGCGAACTGAACGCGGTCTACCCGATTTCGGCAGGGTTGCAGCGAGCGCTGGATACAGT
>QEUZ01000097.1 GCA_003577355.1 Chloroflexota bacterium
GCCAGCGAGGAGCGTCTCGCGGAACGCTTCCGGAATCAGCGTCGTCAGGCTGGGGATGTACTTCCAGTACATTTCCAGCGACAGCTGCTCGAGCGGCGTCCAGTCGGTGCCATTCGCCAGCGCGAATACCCGGCGGGCGATATGCGGGCCGGCAAACCGATGCACCCAGATCAGCCGCAAGTGGACGATCGACGCGACGCCGCGCCGTTCCGGGAAACGGGGTAGCCTGATCCGCTGGAGGTAGGCGGGAACCGGCTGCCCGGTGCGCCGGAACGCGTGAGCGAGCATCAGCGCCTTCACCACAGACTTGCTCATCTGCGGCCTCGCGCTGGCGATCCAGGCGCGTTCGATCCTGTCGGGGGCGGTTGCCACGAGGAACTGCAGCACCGCGGCGGTGTCAAGACAGCGGAGTATGTGGAGCTCTTCCAGCCCGCCAGCCTCCGCCACAGCGTTCTGGGACAGGAACTCGGGGGGATCCCCGCTAGCAGGATCGTTCCAGAGGGACGGAATGCTGGCGAACTGATGGCCGGTGGCGAATGCGTACAGGTCGGCGTAGTCGGCGAAGAGCAGTGGAATAGCAGCGTCGAAGCGTCTGCCCCGATCGCCGAGGACGGTGCGGAAGTTCGTCCAGCAGCTGACATCGCGCTGATACGACGCATAGCCCACCGACTCGCGGTGGAAACCGTCGTACTCTGCTGTAATGACCTTGAAGGGGATGCGGGCGACATCCCGCAACAGCGTCCAGAGTGCAACCGAATCCAAACCTCCACTAAAGGAGATTCCGAGGAACCTGCCAGGCTGGCGCGGTTCAAGATGCGGGTCGATGCGGCTGATCACCTCCGCGTGGTGGTAGCGCGGCAGCACGTCGGCGCAGCGTGTCGAGACCGGGAAGTTGAAGCGGACCAGGCTGAACCCTCGCCCCACCGCCGCCATGAGCGCTGCGGCGACAAGGTCGTTGTGCGCGTGGAAGTCGGGTGGGACGCTGAAGAAGATGGTGTCCTGCCAGGTCAGGCCCTGCGTGTCGTCCTCCATCGTAACCCGCACGACGAGCTTGCCGCTGGCGAAATCTCCCGTGACATGGCTCGAGTCGAACGCGACACGCATGCGACCCCCATTGCAAGGACTTGGCGACGACGTGCCGGCGTTCGATACGTCGCGCCAAAGGATCGGGCGATGATCAGCTGAGATGATAATTCGTGAAGCGCTGGGGAGTGCAGGGTAAATCGGCAATCATCCGCGGCGAATACGCGTGCACGACGCGCCTTCCCCGTTGGTGGGTGCCCGACGTCGGATCAGGCTTGACCAGGAGTCGTTTAGTTGTCGCAGTAGCCATCGTCCCAGGTGCGGGCAGGGTCGTGGCTGCGCAGGTCGACAGCGAAGTCGCAGGCGGCCTTCAGCGACAGCAGCACCGAAACCCAGCCGGCAGTGGTCTCAAGCCTGTCAGCCTCTGGGACCCCGGCGTCGCTCAGGCTGAGATCGACGCCGCCGTTGCCATCTGGCGATAGTTCGAATGTCACGCGGCTGTTCGCGAAGTAGCGCACGCTGAAGTGGTACGGCGGGTGCGCGGCCAGGACCGCGCCCCGCCAGGTGAGGCCGTTGGGGAAGATGAAGTCGATAGCGCCGTCCCGTTCGATAGCCGACTCGGCCCAGAACCGCGCCCGCCCGGCGTCGCTGGCAAGCATGGCGTACACCTGCTCCGGTGGCGATTTCAGGTGGAGTCTCCAGCGAATGACCCCGTCGGGCTGCACATGCGGTCCAATCGTTCAGGCAGGTTGCTGCGGGAACGCGAAGTCGATGCCCTCTTCCAGCCAGGCGCGCAGACCCTCCAGCGCCCAGCCCCAGCCGGTCGTGACACCCTCGTAGAGCGCGTCCCAGTCGCCGCCGGACCCATAGCCGGTGTCGACGAGGTGGATGCGTGTGCCGCCGTTCTCTGCATGGAACTCTACCGTCAGGCGGGTATCGTGCAGGTGCTCCCCTTCGTCCCAGTCCATGACGAGGCGTCGTGGGCGTTCGACTTCGACGATGATGCCATGGACGGATTGGCCACTGGTCCACTTGAAGCGCCAGCGGCCACCGGGGCGCAGGTCAAGCTCGGCCTCGGCCATTGCCCACCAGTGCGCCAGTGCGTCCGACGAGGTGAAGGCATCGAAGACACGTTCCGGGCTGGCCTTGATGAAGATCTCTTTCTCGATCGTCCGACCGAGCGGGAGTGTGGGCGTCACCAGTCGACTCGTTTCTAAGCCCGTTGCGCTGTCGCTGTGGGCCATTCCTTCGCCTTGCCGCTGTCCAGCCAGTCGCGCAGATATTCCAGTTCCTTGGTCCAACCTGCAGTGACATCGAGATAGAGCGGGTCCCAGTCCGGGTTGGTCGAAAAGCCGGTATGGACGAGGCGGATCCTGGTGCGCTCGTCATCCGCCGGTTCGAAGTCGACAGTGATGCGGGTGATGCCGTACTTTGGCCCGTCGTCCCAGTCGAAGACGAAGCGGCGGGGCGGGTCGAGCTCGACCACACGCCCTGGCACGCGCGAGTCTGGCTCCCAGGTGAGGTCGTAGACGCCGCCGGGCCTGAGGTCGACATCGGCGCGGGTGACGAACCAGCGCTCAAGCTCGGCCTTTTCGGTGAAGGCACGGTAGGCGCGCTCCGGGGAGGCGCGCACGACAAGCTCCTTGACGATGGTGCGGCCGGTTGCCGTCATCTGTGTGGATTGCATTGGTTACGCTCCTTCTGCGGTTGTCTCCAGGTAGTCACGCAGCGCTGCCAGCGCGTCGTCCCACTGCGCCGATAGTTCCGCCCAGAGGTCATCCCCTTCCGGCAACACGTCGATCAGCGTCGCGAGCACTGCGCGGAAGCCGGCGATTTCCTCGGCGGTGTGGTAACGGCGGAGCAGCGTCTCGAACGACTCCTCCCAGCGCGCGATCTCCGGCGCGAGCTCGTCGCGCAAGGCGCGGCCGTCAGCGGTGAGCCAGATGCGCACGACCCGCCGGTCCGGCGCGCCCCGACGACGTTCGATCAGCGCTGCTTTCTCGAGCTGGTCGGCCAGCCAGGTGGCGGATGTCGCGTCCAACTGCGCCCGTTCTCGCAGCTCGGTGAGCGGCAGTCCATCCTCCAGCCACAGTTGACGCAGGAAGAAGAGTTGCGAGGGGGTAACCGGACTCTCCCGTAGCGCGGCGACATAGAACTTGGCCAGCTTGCGGGCCGCCGCACTCAGGGTAAACGCCAGTGGCGCGTCCGGGTCTCGTTTCTGCTCCGCGCGGCTCATGTGTGACCTTCCAGCATTAGAAATATTCTAATTAGAAGGAACAGCGTTGTCAAGCACCCCAAGCGTACAATCGGTAACTGGAACACAGGAGGGGTGCAGCATGTCAGCGTTGGACAGCAAGATCATTCTCGTGACAGGTGGAACCGGCAGCCTGGGGCGCGGCGTGTTGGCCGAGCTACGCGGCGCCGGAGCGACGCTGGTGTCGACTGCCCACCGGCCAACCTCGGCGCCTGAAGGGGTGGAACTGGAAATCATCGACCTCTCCGACAGCGGCGCTTGCGTCGCCCTGGTTGAACGGGTTGTGGCACGGCATGGACGCATCGACGGACTGGTGTGCCTGGTCGGTGGCTTCGCCGGCGGGGCATTCATTCAAACCGACCACGCCACATGGCAGGAGCTGCTCGACCTGAACCTGCATACCGGCGTCAATATCATCCGTGCCGCTCTGCCGGGCATGCGCGAGCATGGCTATGGCCGCATCATCACCGTCGGCTCGCGTCCTGCGGTCGACCCGGCGCCGAATACCAGCGCGTATGCCGCCGCCAAGGCCGCCGTCATTGCAACGACCCGCTCCCTGGGCCGCGAGTTGCGCGGCAGCGGCGTTGTCGCCAACTGCATCTTGCCAAGCACGATCGATACACCGCAGAACCGCGAAGCGATGCCCAAGGCCGACCCGAGCAGGTGGGTCAAACCGGAACAGATCGGTCGCGTCATCGCGTTCCTGTGTTCGGATGACGCCGGCATCATCAACGGCGCGGCGATCCCGGTGTATGGCGATGCCTGACCGCCAGCGGTCCGCGTTACGAGGAGATAGGTATCCTTAGCTCCGGCGACCGAGCCGCAGCGAGAGGATGTACCCATGCCGAACCGGCTCGCGCACGAGACGAGTCCGTATCTCCTGCAACACGCAGAGAACCCGGTCGACTGGTATCCCTGGGGCGAATCGGCGCTGCGTCTGGCACGCGAGCAGGATAAGCCGATCCTGCTCTCGATCGGCTATTCCGCTTGCCACTGGTGCCATGTGATGGCGCACGAGAGCTTCGAGGACCCAGAGATCGCCGCGCTGATGAACGACCTGTTCGTCAATATCAAGGTCGACCGTGAGGAACGGCCGGATCTCGATGCACTGTACATGATCGCCGTGCAGATGATGACTGGCCACGGCGGCTGGCCGATGACGGTGTTCCTGACGCCGGATGGCAGGCCGTTCTACGGCGGCACCTATTTCCCACCGAGCGACCGCGGCGCGATGGCCGGTTTCCCGCGGGTGTTGCGCGGCGTCGCCGAGGTCTACCGCGACCGGCGTGCCGATATTGACGCTAGCGCCGACAACATCACCGCCCACCTGGCGCAGCATTTCAGCGCCGCGCCAGGCGGCAGCAGGCTGGACGAGCGGTTGCTGGAGGAAGCAGCCCGTTCGCTGGCCGGGCAGTACGACCGGCTCAACGGCGGCTTCGGCGGTGCGCCAAAGTTCCCATCGCCGATGGCGCTGGAACTCCTGCTGCGCCTGCACACCCGCTTCGGGTCGGCGCGCGCCTTGGAAATGGTTGAACAGACGCTGGACAAGATGGCGCGTGGCGGCATCTACGACCAGGTTGGCGGCGGGTTCCACCGCTACGCCGTGGATGCCATCTGGCTGGTGCCGCACTTCGAGAAGATGCTCTACGACAACGCGCAGCTCGCCCATATCTACACCCTCGCCTGGCAAGCCACCGGCGAGCAGCTCTACCAGCACATTGCGACCGAGACGCTCGAGTACGTCTTGCGCGAGATGACCTCCCCGGAGGGTGGCTTCTACTCGAGTCAGGATGCCGACACCGAAGGGCACGAAGGCAAATTCTTCATCTGGACGCCGGACGAGCTGGAGGCGGTGCTCGGCCCAGACGATGGCGCACGGGTGGCGCGCTACCTGAACGTCACCCGGCGGGGCAACTTCGAAGGCTCGAACGTGCTGTCGATCCCCGACCCGCACGACCCGCTGGAGTGGCGCGCCGAACCGCTGGCGACACTGCGCCAACGCCTGTACGCGGCGCGCGCGACCCGGACCTGGCCGGGGCGGGATGAGAAGGTGCTGACCTCCTGGAACGGGCTGATGCTACGCGCCTTCGCGACAGCCGCATGGGTGTTCGACGAACCGCGCTATCGTGCGGCGGCGCGCCGCAACGCACAGTTCGTGCTGGCGGAGCTGACGTTGCCCGGCAACCGGCTGCAGCGCACCTGGAAGGATGGCGTGGCCAAGCTGGATGGCTACCTGGAGGACTACGCCTGCTTCATCGACGGCCTATTGTCGCTCTACGCAGCGACATTCGAACCGCAGTGGCTAGCTGCCGCAAGGTCGTTGGCTCAAACCATGGTCGCGGAGTTCTACGATAGCAACACGGGCGCGTTCTACGACACTGGCCGCTCACACGAGGCGCTGGTCGTCCGCCCGCGCGATAGTTACGACTCCGCTACCCCAAGCGGGACCAGCGTCGCCTGTGATGTGTTGCTGCGCCTGGGCTACCTCACCGGCGACGATGCATATGCACGGGTCGCCCGCGAGGTGCTGACCAGCCTGGGTGCGCACGCCGCAGCAAACGCCCACGGCTACGCACGCTTGCTGTGTGCACTGGACCTGGCGGTCGGCCCGGTGGCGGAGGTGGCGCTCGTCGGCGCGCCTGCGGCAGAGGACATGGCGCGGCTGTTGACCGCGCTGCGAGAGCGGTATCTTCCGCGGGTGCTGGTGGCCGCCGGTGCGCCGGATGACGTTGCCGCCCTGGAAGCAGCGCCGCTGCTGGCCGGTCGGCCACAACGCGAGGGCAGGGCGACGGCGTATGTTTGCCGCAACTTCGCCTGCCAACTGCCTGTCACCGACGCGGCGAGTATGATGGAGCAGGTGCAGGCCGTGAGTCTGGGTGGATGACAGGGAGAGGAAGCGCAATGCCCGAGGGACATATTGTTGTCGCGATTCCCTACGATGCCGAGTCGTTCAACGAGGTCTACCGCAATTACACCGGCGCGGGGGGCTACTTCGCCGCAAACAACATCTACAGCCGGTTGGTCGTCCTCGATGTCTTCGACCGCGGGGATATCCATCCAGACCTGGCGGAGACGTGGGACGTGCTCGACGGCGGCGGGCGCTATATCTTCCACCTCAACCGCAACGCGCGCTGGCACGATGGCGTGCCGGTGACGGCCCACGACGTCGCCTACACCTACAGTGAAGTACTGAAGCACCGCTACCACGGCCTCTCCTGGTTGCAGGATATCGCCGAGGTGCAGGCGTTGGACGACCACACCGTCGAGTGCCGGCTGGTTGCGCCGAACGCCGCCTTTCTGGCGCAGTTGGGTGCGTTCGTCTTCACCCACATCCTGCCGAAGCATCTCTACGAGGGCACCGACTGGGCCACGAACCCGCATAACCTCAACCCAGTCGGCAGCGGCCCGTTCCGCTTCAAGGAATGGGTGAAGGGGGAGCGTATCGAACTGGTCGCCAACCCGGACTACTTCGGCGAGGGGCCGTACATCGAACGCATCACCTACCGGATCATGCCGGATAACGACGAGGCCTTCCGCGCGCTGGAAGCGGGCGAGGTGCACTTCGCGGTGCAGGATGTGCCGTGCGACCAGATCGAGGCCTTCCGGGCCAAGCCGGGCGTTGGTGTGATGTTCCACCCCGGTAACTCAATCGCCTTCATCGCCTTCAACTGGCAGCGGCCAGCCTGGCAGGACAAGCGGGTGCGCGAGGCAGTCGCGCGGGCGATCGACCGTGGCCCGATCGCTGCCGGGGTTTGCCCACTGGCGACTGCCCCGGAGCACTACTACCTGGAGCGGGTTGATTGGGCCTTCAACCCAGACGCGCGTGCCCCGCAGCACGACGTGGCCGAGGCGAACCGCCTGCTGGACGAGGCCGGCTATGCGCGGGGAGCCGACGGCGTGCGGATGTCGGTGGGCCTGGCCTACCGGGCGATCTACCCGCACTACGGTATCGCTGCCCGGATCATTGCCGGGCAATTGGCGCAGGTCGGCATCACGGCCAATGTTGAAGCGGTCGACCCGGTGAGCTGGAAATCACGCTTCCAGGATGCCGGTGAGTTCGACCTGTTGCTGGATAGCGGCGACATCGGGCCGGACCCTCAGCTGATGGCCAGCTTCCTGACCTCCGACGGGCCGCGCAACACGATGCGCTACCGCAACGACGCCGTCGACGCCGCCTTCCGCGCTGGCCGCGCGACGGTTGACCGGGCCGCCCGTGGCGCGCACTACCGCGCACTGCAGGCAGCGCTGGCCGAGGATATCGCCCGCGTGCCGTTCCTGCAGCATGGCGAGCACCTGCCCTACCGCACGGAATACACCGGCTGGTCGTGGTCGGACGGCGTGCGCGGCACAGTGCCGTTCTGGTATCACGGCAAAGTGCGTCAGGCCACGCAGGCAACAGAAGAGTAGGACCGGGAGCCAACATGCCAGCATCGCAGCCCGCGTTCAGTGCGTTGGGGAAGCCGGTGAGCCAGCCAAGCAAGACGCTGGACGTCTTCCCCAACCCCAATCCGGAGCGCGACTACACGATCGAGATCGTCTCGCCGGAGTTCACGTGCATGTGTCCGGTAACCGGCCAGCCGGATTTCGCCGAGATCACCTTGCGGTACATCCCGGACGCACTGTGCGTCGAGCTAAAGTCGTACAAGCTCTACCTCTGGTCGTACCGCAACGAGGGCGCCTTCCACGAGGCAGTGACCAACACGATCCTCGATGACATCGTGCGGATGACTGCCCCGCGCGAGGCGACGGTAGTCGGCAAGTTCAACGTCCGTGGCGGGCTCTACACGACGGTCACGGCGACCTATCGCGCACCCGGGCGCGGCTAGCCGCAGCGATGCGGACGCGGCTGGAAGGTGCGGCCCTCGCACCGGGGCTGCTGCTGGTTGCGTTCCTTTGGGCGGCGACCTTCACGACCGGCAAGGCGGCGGTGAACGATGTGCCATCGCTCACCGTCGCCGCCCTGCGCTTCGGGATGGCGTCGCTCGTGTTGTTGCCGCTCTACCTGCGCGAGCGGCGGGAGGAGCGGCCGCGCCGCATCCCACCAGCAGGCTGGGGTGCGCTGGCGCTGCTGGCGCTCACTGCAATCGTGCTCTACAACGCGCTCTACTTCGAAGCGCTGTCGCGCGCTCCATCGACCGACGCGATCCTGCTGATCCCGACCACGAACCCGATGTGGACGGTCGTCTTCGCATGGCTGGTCTTGCAGGAACGCCCGAGCAAGCGGCTGACGCTGGCGATGGGCGGCTCGCTGTGCGGCATGGCGCTGGTGCTGATCGGCAGCACTGGTGACGGCTACGATGCCACCCGGCTGACCGGCGGCATCATGGCTGTGGCAGCTGCCGCCATCTTCGGTTCCAGCCATGTCGTCAGCCGCGTCGCCATGCGCTACGTCTCGCCGATGGGTGCGACCGCGCTGGCTGGTTTGCTCGGTTCGTTGGCGCTCGTGCCGCTTGCGTTTGTGCAGGGGGGCGTCGGGAGCCTGGTGGAGGCCGGCGTCGGTTTCTGGGCAGCCATGGCCTTCATCTCGTTGTGCGGCACGGCGCTGGCCTATGTCCTCTGGTATCGCGGCGTGCGGGCAATCGGCGCGGGACGCACTGCCTTTTACACCAACCTGGTGCCACTGCTGGCGCTGTTGCTCTCCGGGATGTTCTTGGGCGAACGACCGGCCCCGATCCAGGTGCTTGGCGGCATGGTTATGCTTGGGGCGGTCATCTGGGGGACTCGGCGTCCGGCCGCACGTCCTGTCGTCGCGACCGAACCGGCGGTGCGCGACGAGCATGTTCCAGGGAGCCGGCAGTACTAATGGAGCGGCCAGCAGCGACGCCCAAGCTCGTGACCCTCGTGGCAGCGGGTAGACAATGACGGCTGATCGGGCGCCACACCATGACGAAGAAACACTCGTCGCGCAGCTTGCCGACCCCTCGGCACGCCGGCGGTTGCGCTCGCTCCCCGGCCTGGACCCCGCACTGGCCGAACGCCTATTGGACTACCCGGAAGACTTTCTGACGCGACAGCGCGACCTGTCGCTGGCCAACGTTGTGCGCATCGCTCCGTGGTCGGCCGTGCAGGCTGCCGCCACATGGTTGGCGGCCGGGCAGGCGGCGCCTGCGCTGTGGCAGCGGCTGCAAGCAGAACCAGATACCCTCGTCACGCTCGCGCAGGAACTCGCGGCTGGCTCGGATGCCGCAGCGGCGGAGAACACGCTGCAGCTACTCGTGCTCGACCCGCTCGATCCGTTTGCGCTTGGCGCTGATCGGCGCGCCGCCATCGCTGAGGCAGGTTTGCGCTCGCCGCATGCTCAGGCACGCGGGTTGGCTGCCGAATATCTCTCGGAGAGCCATCCCGCGCGTGTGCTGGTCCTGTTCGACAGATTGGTCGTGGATAGCGACCAGCGCTTGCGGGCGGTTGCCTGGCGCGTGGCCTTCGCCCACGCACGCCTGGCCGCGCGCGAACGTGCCTTCGCGCTGCTGGGCGATGAGCGTGCACCGCTGGACGTGCGCCGCAGCGCGTTGCTCGCCGCCGGGGAGTACCTCCCGACCGACGCATTGGTCGATCTGCTCTCGTGGTTCGTCGCTCACCCAGACCCGGACCTGGCAGGCGACGCAGCGACCTTGCTGCACGACATGCACCGTAACCCACTGATCGCCGAAGCGGCGCTGCGTAGCCCGCACGAGCACGTGCGCGAAACCGCCGAGCGGTTGCTCGACCCGCTGCGTGGCTCGCCGGCAGCCGGTGGCAACCGCCCCGGCAGCCCGCTCAGTACCGCAGAGATCTTCGAAGACCTGGTGCGGCGTATTCCTGAGCGAAAGCCGTAGTCGCGCTTGGCGCTGGGTATATGTGTTAGGTCATACTTTGTGGTTCTGGTCGCAACGGCAACGTCCGCGACGCAGGATGGAGACGGAAGCCGAGGTTGTACAGCAGTGAGCGAAACCCAAACAGCTGATACATCGACCGCCGAGCACCTGCAGACGCAGTACACCGAAACCGATTTGCGCTGCCGCAAGTGTCAGTCGATCTGGTCGCCGCCGGTGGCCAACGTTGTGAACCTGGATACACACCCACAGGCGCGTGATGCGATCCTGCGGCAAACGATGCACAAGTCGCGCTGCCCGGTCTGCAAGACTGAAGTCGCGATCGAACACATTTTCAAGGTGTACGACCCCGAGCAGAAGCTGCTGGTGCAGGTGCGCCCCAAGTGGGAGTTCAACGCCGGCGGCGGCGAGGAGATCTACTGGAAGCGCCTTGAAGACCTCATCCTGAAACATGCCAACGACGACATCCGCGTCGATATCGTCTTTGGTTTCGACGAGATGATCGAGAAGTACCTCGGTGGTCAAGCGGAAGTTGAAGCGGCCATGGCGCGTGCCGAGCAGGAACGCGCCGAGCACAAGGCCCCCGGTACAATTGCCATCGAAATGGCCGCCGCCCGCAAGCAGGCCCGCGAGAATACTACGGCGTAAGGTAGGCTCACCTTCCGACCCCGGCCCCCTCCACACGGAAGAACGGAGCCGTGGGTGACGTTGAACCATTCCAGCTGAGCTAACGTCGTCGTGCCTGGTATGAGGACAGTCCCTCGCACCAACGCGACGGCTCGTCCCATGTACGGACGGTGACGGGGAAGGACACTCAGGGAGCCGACCATTGCCCGCATCCTGCTGCACGAGTACGATCCCACCTGCTGGAGCGCGGGCTGAGGGGGCCGCGCTGTCCTGGGCAGTGCGCTGTGGGAGTTCCGTGCGCGGCAACCGTCGCTGGCCTTCGGTTGGATTGCCTGTTCTGCGACGGCGCGAGCTGAGCGACCGAGACCTGCTCGTCTCCGAGGGGTTCTTTTCCGGGTCCGCGACCTCAAGCCATCAGTCATTCTTCGTGCCGCTGCTGGTGCACCTCGGCATTGGCGGGACGGCGCTCGGCATTTTCAGCGCGTTCAACGGGCTGCTCGCCAACGTCTCCGGGCTGGCCGGGAGCCGGGTGGCACGCGGCCTGCCGAACCGGCGGGCGTTGGCAGCGCTGGCGAGCGGCCTTGGGCGTGGGCTGTTTTTCGTCATCGCCCTGTTGCTGCTGCTGGGTGGGGACGCCACATCCACCGTGCTGTTGATGGCACTCGCGCTGCTCTCGGCGACCTTCATCGGGTTGGGGCTGCCGTCCGTGACGACGATGGTGGCCGATGCGGTTGAAACGCGCCATCGCGGGTCATTCTTCGCGAACCGGCTACTGGCGAGCGGCATCGGAGCGGCGTTCGTGACGCTGGGTGTGGCGGCGGTGCTGAGGCTGCTGGAGCCGCCGAGCGGGTTCACCGTCGCCTACGTGGTTGCCGGCGTCGCCGGGCTGGGCTCGGTCTTCTGCCTGCTGCGCTTGCGGGCTGAGCATGGGCCGACCCCGGCCACTGCCGTGTTGGAACCAACCCGGCGTCGTCATGCTCCGGTATCCCCGCTGATGCGGCGCTATGCCGTGGCGACGTTCATCCTCTGGTTTGGGGCAGCCATGGTCGCACCCGTGCTGACCCCGTTCATCCTGAACGACCTCGGGGCGAGTCCCTCGTTCATTGGGTTACAGGGGGCGTTGTCGGCGGTCATCGCAATCGGCTGCCAGCGCTGGTGGGGCCGACGGGTCGACCGGTACGGTTCGTTTGGTGTGCTGCTCGTCTGTACCGTTGCGGTAGCCATGTTGCCGCCGCTCTACGCGGTGGCCCCGACCTATTGGTTTGGGCTGGGCTACGAGGTGCTGGCCTCGATCGGGTGGAGCGGCTACGCACTCGGCAG
>QEUZ01000525.1 GCA_003577355.1 Chloroflexota bacterium
CAACTGCGCACCGGCTCGTGGGTGCAGAACGTCAGCGAACACGTGCGCGACAACCGCCGCAACCTGTTCACCGAGCATCAGCAGGCGCTGCGCAACGAGATCATAACTTGCCTGGGCGCGACCTCCGGAGATGGCTTCCAGATCGCGCTGGCGTTTGCAAAGCAAGTGCGGACGATCCTGAAGCTCAACGCGGCCGACGAGGACGCCAACATCACCAACCGCGATACCGGACTGCGCGCCACACGGGCACGGCTGGACGACGACCTGCGACCACAGGATGCCCGCCGCCAGACGCCGGATGCGATCGAGCAAATTCGCCAAAACTGGGGCTTCAACCGTTTCGCCAACGGCGCCAGCGCAAAAGAATCCTTCCTGAACAATTGGTGGAACCGCTATGTCGATTGCCGCGAGCAGCTCATCCTGGCCGAGGCTGCCAAGGGCTTGCTGGACGACCTGGTGCGCTGGCTCGACGGGCTGATTGCGATCATGGACGTCATCGAGACCGACCTGCACGATGCTCGCAGCCGCATTGCCGAGGCGATCAAGGCGCAGCTCGGCGAACGCCGCCCTGGACAGCTCGTCTTCGAGGAGAGTGTGCTAGCCGAGCCCCGCATGATTGACGATGTCTTCGGTGGGTTGTACGCCCAGCGCTCCGACCCGGATTCCCCCGACACGAAAGACCTGGCGCTGGAGATTACCGCCACCATCCGCGAGCTGCTGGTGAAGTTCGACGGCGCAACAACCCGTGACGCCTGGATCGTCACCCCCGAGGCGCGCAACCGCGAGATCCATACCCAGCTCCACCGCGTGCGCGAACGGGTGCGCCAGAGCGCGCGCGCCCGTTTCGAGCCGGATATCGAACGCTTCACGATCTGGGACGCACTGGAGCAGGAGTTCTACTACCGCGTGCGCCATCAGGTGGCCGATACCTTCATCGGGGCGGAGGCGACGGCGGCACGCGCTGGCAATGTCTCCGGCTACGACCTGGCCGATATGTGCGACAAGTACATTCTCAGCCGGGTCAAGCACTGCATCGACTCCGCCATCCCGTTCTGGGACCTGGATGTCGCGCGCAAGGCGATCCTGGAAGCGCAATACCCGGTGAGGCGCTCCGGCATCGTCGCGTTCAGCGACCTGCCCTTCACAGTCGACGATGGCGGCCGCATGCGCCACATCCAGCAGCAGATCGGGCGCATTGTCACGGCAGCAGGTTTCGCGGTTGAAGACCAGGGACAATCACCCCACCGCATCTACGTGACCTCGCGTGAAGTTGGCGCCCCGCTCTTCATGCTCAACAGCAGTGAACGAGACAAGCTCTACGAAGAGGAAGAGGCCTACACGCGGGTGAACGGGTCGGCCTACATCGACGAGCGCTTCAAGCGTGTCCTGCCAGCCACGTTCGAGCGCGAACCGGAGGAAATCGATAACGCTGCTCAGGCAGAGCTGAATGTCGGCCTGGCATTGGCGCTGGGCTACCTCAAGCCGGCGAACGGTTCCGCTCGCGACGAAATCCTGGCAACCGTTGACTTGACCGATAGCGAGTGGCAAGTCCTCGCGCCCGATATCTCCGGTGCGCTGGAGCGGTTCCAGAACGAAGCGCACATTAGCAGCCTGTTCGAC
>QEUZ01000098.1 GCA_003577355.1 Chloroflexota bacterium
AACGCCATCGACGCTGGTGTTGCAGCGGGAATCTGCATCGATGTCCTGTTGCCGGACCTCTGCAACTTCGGTGGCGTCGCCCCGACGATGGTCTACCACGCAGCGACCGGCGAGCTCGTAACAATTAGCGGCCTCGGCCCGTGGGGCCGGTCTGCCACTCTCGAGCATTTCCTGGAACACGAGAACGGTGATATCCCAGTTGGCGCGAAGCGTTCGGTTGTGCCCGGCGCGCCTGATGCCTGGTTGACCGCCCTCGCGCGCTATGGCCGCCTGACGTTTGCTGAAGTCGTCCAACCTGCGATCGAGCTCTGCGAAGCTGGGTTCGTGGTCTACCCATCACTGGAGCGAAACCTCGCCAAGGAAGCCGAACAGTAGGTCTTCACCCAGCAGGACCTCGCGCGCACATTCCGCCGGATGGTTGCCGCCGAGGAACGCGCAGGCGGGGGCCGAGCGCGTGGCATCGAGGCCGCTCGTGATGAGTTCTACCGTGGAGACATTGGCAAGGAAATCGCTGAGTTCATCCAAAGCCAAGGTGGCTTCGTCAGCGAGAGCGACCTGGCTGAGTTTCACAGCGATATCGAATCCCCGGTCAGCACCACCTACCGCGGCGTCACTGTCTTCGCATGCGGGCCATGGTCACAAGGGCCGGTCATCCCACAAACACTGAACATCCTTGAGCGCTTCGATCTTGCTGAGCTTGGCCAAAACTCAGCAGATTACATCCACGTGTTCTCCGAAGCGCTGAACTTGGCTTTCGCCGACCGAGAGCGCTACTACGGAGATCCGCATTTCGTCGATGTGCCGTTGGATACGTTGCTTTCGAAGAGTTATGCGGCGCACCGTGCAGAGCTCATTACCATGCAGCGCGCCTTTGGCGAAATGCCCGGTGCAGGCCGTGATTTCGTCGAGCGTGCCGGCCAACGCGACGCGGCGCTCCAGCCGGATACCTCATACGTCTGCGCCGTTGATGCCGAGGGCAACGCGTTTTCCGCTACACCGAGCGACGGGGTTGGCAGCACGCCGCTGATCCCTGGACTCGGGCTGATCTGTTCCGGCCGCGGTTCCCAATCGTGGCTGGTTCCGGGCCATGCCTCTGAGCTAGCCGGGGGCAAGCGCCCGCGCTTGACCCCCAATCCCGCGATGGCCTTCCGCGATGGCCGCCTCTATATGCCGTTTGGGACCCCCGGCGCCGACATGCAGCCACAGTCGATGCTGCAAACATTCATCAATATCGTTGACTTCGGCATGGATGTTCAGCAAGCCATCGAAGCGCCACGCTTCGGCACGTATTCGTATCCCGAGTCATTCTGGCCACACACCTATCGGCCTGGTCGCCTGTGTCTCGAAGCGCGCATCCCACAAGGGGTTGGAGAGAACTTGCGAGCCCGAGGTCACGATCTTGAGTGGTGGCCCGAATGGACGCGTATCGCCGGAAACGTCTGTGCGATCGTTGTCGACGTTGAACGTGGGACGTTGACCGCCGGCGCTGATGCCCGTGCAGAAGCGTACGCCTGCGGATGGTAAGCCCCGACTCTTCTGTGGCATGCCAAGGTACGACTGCAGCGCATGTGCCAATCGCTGCAACCATCCTCCCGTTCACAGCGGTGCGCTTCGATGAACACGTCCCCGGTGGGCTTGCAGCAGTCATCGGCCCCCCCGCCGATTTGGAGTCTTCCGAGCGCGCGGTCGCGTTCGTCGCTGATCGACCGTACTCTGCCGTGCGCCTCGAGATCGCTGACGATCCACACGGCGCCCGGTTTCTTCAAGCACGGCGACTGTTTGACCGCTGGCGCCAGAACGGCACACTACGACGGGACACATCGCCATCATATTATGTCTATGAACAGGAGTTCGTCGAGCGCGGTGTCACGCATGTGCGCCGCGGCATTTTCGGTCTCGCCCCACTTGGGGCGCCAGAAACGGTCTTCCTGCCTCACGAAGATACCTGGGAGGAGAACCTGCGACGCCGACGACACATTCTGCGCGATATCGAGGCCTCGACAAGTCCGATCTTGCTGCTGCACGACGCCGCATCGGCCGATCTTGCGCCGGCATTCGATGCCACCGAGCGGCTGCAGCCAAACGGAGAAGGGTTCGACGACGATGGGCAGCGCCATCGACTGTGGCAGCTCTCCGACGAGCGGATCATCTCCCGGGTTCGCGCAGTTCTCGCAGGTCATCGTTTTATGATCGCCGATGGCCATCACCGCTTCGCTGCAGCTCGGGGGTATCATCACGCGACCAACCGCCCGGAAGCAGGGTTTATCCCCGCGTTGTGCGTTGCCCAGGATGACCCAGGAGTGATCCTGCGCGCGATTCACCGCCTGTTTGCCCCCTCGATGTCCGTCGATTGGAGCCAGGTGCTCGCGCGCGCAGCAACCTGGTTCGAGCTGCAAACCCACCCTGTAGCGCGCAAGTCAGGTGCGGAGCTCGCCGCGCTGCTACCGCCAGGTGAGCTGCCGGTGTACGGTCTGCTGACATCAGAGGCCGAAATGCACGTGTTGCGCCTCCGCTCATTCGAGGTCAGCGCGCCGTTCGTCGCGCGCCGCCGACCAGTCCTGCGACACCTCGACGTCACGATCGCCACTGACCTCCTGTTGCACCATGTGCTTGGCATCGATCCGTCAGCGGCGGAGGTGGGCTATTCCAACGACCCGGACCAGGTTGTCGCCGCTGTGCGCAAACGTGAAGCCAGTGCAGCGCTCCTCTTGCGTGCTCCCCGCATTCAGCAGGTGGTCGATGTGGCGCGTGCCCATAGCCGAATGCCCCAGAAATCGACATCGTTTGTCCCGAAGGTGCCTCTCGGCCTGGTGATGTATGACTTCTACAATGAGCGCGACGATTCGAGCTACGTGACGCTGCGATGAGCACACCGATCCGCCGGCAATATCTCGCCATCAAGCGCCAGTACCCCGATGTCATCGTGTTCTTCCGGCTGGGAGACTTCTACGAGACGTTTGATGCGGATGCGGAGCTCGTTGCAGACGTCCTGGATATCACGCTGACCTCACGTGAAATGGGACGGGGAAACCGGGTGCCTATGGCTGGCATCCCGTACCACGCCGCCGAAGGGTATATCTCCCGTCTACTGGCGGCAGGACACAAGGTCGCCATAGCCGAGCAGATCGGGAAAGCAAACGGGACGGAGCTGATAGAGCGCAAGGTCACCAGCGTCGTCACACCGGGGACAACGAACGACCCCGCATTTCTGCGCGGGAACGTTGCGTCGTACATTGTCGCATTGGTATCCGACGCCGAGCGGGCGGGGATAGCCTATGCCGACGTTTCAACCGGCGAATTCGCGACAACACAGCTCACGGCAGGGAACACCCACGACCTCCACGAGGCGGTGCGCCGCGAGCTCATGCGGCTACAGCCTGTCGAGGCGTTGTTCCGGCCAAGCGAGCCGCTTCAAGCCGTTCTCGAACCCGAAGTGCATCGCAGCAACCTGCCAGAGCTCGCCTGGCGCGTAGACACAACGCGCGAATCGCTCCTCGAACACTTCGAGGTCACCACTCTGGAACCGTTTGGATGCGAGCGTGAGCCACTCGCCACCCGCGCCGCTGGCGCGCTGCTGGCGTACATTCAACAGACACAACCAGTCGCCGCGCGTAATATCCGTTCCCTGCATACCTATGCGGTGAGCCGCTTCATGACGCTCGATGCGCAAACGCGCAGGAACCTCGAGCTGCACCGCTCAACCGCCCGGGATGGCGGGCCAACGTTGCAGCAAACCATGGATGCGACCCGGACGCCGCTTGGCCATCGCCTGCTCCAACGCTGGATCGGCCAACCACTCCTGGAGCGCGAAGCAATCGAACGTCGGCTCGATGGTGTCGCCATTTTCGTCGACGATGCACTACTGCGCGCGCGGCTCCGTGAGACGCTGCACGGGATCGGCGACCTGGAGCGTATCGCCAATCGAGTCGCCGCCAGACAGGTACAGCCCCGGGAGCTCCTGGCGCTGCGAGAGACGCTGCATCGTCTGCCACGCGTCGCTGGGCTGCTACAGGCTGCTGGCGCCCCTCTAGCAGAGCTTCGGCTGCCGGTCAGCGAAGGTGCGGCATCGGAGCTCAACGCCGCGATCGTCGATGACCCACCCGCCGTGTTTAGTGGAGGCGGTGCGATAAAACCCGGCTACAGCCCGGAACTGGACAGTTTGCGGGCGACGTTGGCACGAGACCGAGCGTACATCGCCGACCTCGAACGCACTGAGCGCGAACGCACTGGCATCAAGTCATTGCGGGTAGGCTATACCAAAGTTTTCGGTTACTACCTCGAGATTTCCAACGTACACCGCGAGCTCGTCCCAGCGGACTATGACCGGAAGCAGACCCTCGTCAATGCAGAGCGTTACGTGACCGCCGAGCTCAAGGCGGCGGAATCGCGGGTGTTGGCTGCAGAGGAACGCATCAGCGCTGCCGAGGCTGACGCATGGGCACGGTTGCTCGATAGGCTTGCCGTCCATGTCCATGACTTTCTTACCGCTGCAGCAGCCATCGCTGAACTGGATACGCTCTCCGCTCTGGCAGAAATCGCAGCGACTCGTGGATACGTCCGGCCCGAGATTTGTGACGACGATGTCCTGGAGATCGAGGATGGCCGGCATCCAGTCGTCGAGCGACAACTTGAGCGTGGCGCGTTCGTCCCGAACGATACGAGACTCAGCGATGCCGACGGACGCATTGCAATCCTCACCGGGCCAAATATGTCGGGCAAATCGACCTACCTGCGGCAAGTTGCCCTGATTGTGTTGCTGGCACAGATCGGTTCGTATGTACCAGCGCGACGAGCACGTGTTGGGATCGTCGACCGCATCTTCACACGCATTGGCGCCCATGATGACCTCGCAAGCGGGCAGTCAACCTTCATGGTGGAAATGCTGGAAACCGCGACCATCCTCAACCATGCGACAGCACGCTCGCTCGTGGTACTGGACGAAATTGGCCGAGGCACAAGCACCTACGATGGCCTCGCGATCGCGACGGCCATCGTCGAATACCTACATAACACCCCGCGGCTGTGTTGCCGAACCCTGTTCGCAACTCACTATCACGAACTGACAGCGCTTGCTGACGTGCTGCCGCGCGTTCGCAATTATCGTGTGGACGTGCTGGAATCTGGCGACCGCATTACCTTCCTCCATAAGGTCGTTCCCGGCGGCGCCGATCGTTCGTACGGCGTTTACGTCGCCCAGATCGCCGGAATGCCCAAAGCAGTTGTGCGGCGGGCAAGCGAGGTGCTGCGCGAGCTGGAGCAGGATGCCGCCAGTGCGGAGCGCACTCGCCGCCGTGGCCAGGTACTGAGCGAACCTGTCGCCGGGCCAACCCAGCTCACCTTGTTCGGCATAACACACCCAGCAGTCGAACGCTTGCGTTCGCTGGAAGTAGACGCATTGTCACCGCTCGAGGCGCTACAAACCTTGTATGAATTGGGCCGGCTTGCCCGCGACAACTGATTGTGAGGAGCGAGCCGTGTCCGATCCACTGCATATCCTTCGCGTATCAGAAGTGTTCGGCGATCTGCCCGAAGACGAGTTGCGTGCCATCGCTGGTATGGCAAGCGTCCGCCGCTACGACGCCGGCCAGCCTTTCATCGTTGAGGATGAGCCCGGCACAAGCCTGGTTGTTATCGGCGCCGGTGAAGTGGAAATTGTCCGCGGGCTCAACACACCCGACGAGCGGATCATCGATGAGAATGGCCCTGGCGCGCTGCTCGGCGAAATGAGCTACTTTGTCAACGACGGGCTACGCACTGCCAGTGTCCGCGGCCGCACGCCTGTCGAGCTTGTCGAGCTACCGTATCAAGCGTTCACCACGCTTCTCGGTGCGCGACCGCGCCTTGCTGTCGAGATCGTCCGTATGATCGCGGCACGGCTGTTGCAGACCGACCGCATCACCATCGACCTGTTGCGCCAGCGCAATCGCCAGTTGGCGGAGACGTTGGACGCCCTCCGCGCCGCTCAGAGCGAGTTGATCGCCATGGAAACGCTCGAACATGAACTGCGACTCGCGCGACGCATCCAGCAACAACTGTTGCCAGCAGGCGCGCCAGACCTGCCCGGCTGGTCACTGCGTGCACACTGGGAACCGGCTGCACAAGTCAGTGGCGATTTCTACGATTTCATTCCCAGCAGCAACGGTGGGTACGCCATCGTCCTGGGTGATGTTTCCGGCAAAGGCATGCCCGCAGCACTGGTAATGGCAACAACGCGAGCAATCATTCGTGCAGCCGCCGCCGAACACAGCGCGCCCGAGGAGATTCTCTCCAGCGTGAACCAGCTCCTGGCGCCCGACATGACCCCAGGTACGTTCGTTACCTGCCTGATCGCCCATGCGGAACCGGATTCCGGTCAACTACGCATCGCAAATGCCGGGCAGTGCCTGCCGTACCTGCGCACCCCAGACGCCACTATCCCACTGAAGGCGACCGGCATGCCGCTCGGCCTGCTAGCCAACTCCACCTACGAACCAATTGAAACGCAAGTCGCTCACGGAGAAGACGTCGTCATTGCCAGCGATGGGCTGATCGAAGCGCGCCTCGCATCCGGCGAGTTCCTCGGTGTCGATGGCGTTGCCAACATCTTGTCGCGGGTTCCGCTGACGGATTCGCCGATTCCCCCGCTCCTGGACGCCGTCGCGGCCGGTATGCGCCAGGACCGTGACGATTTGACCATCGTCCAGCTCTCACGACTATAGTCCGGTCTGGTGCCCTTTCCAAACGGGGCTTTCAAGATCCCAGAGCGCGCTGAGGCGAGTCATGACACTCGTCAGCTCCGGTGTGTGCTGAAACGCCTCCCGGTCGGCGGCGCTTCGGTAGCGGAACACGACGAGATACTGATCGGGGTCACCTTCAAGCTGTGCATAGTCAACAGACAGGATTCCGGGCATCGCACGGAAGACGCGCGCAGACTCGGCGAGCACACTGCGCACCGCGTCCCGCTGGCCCTCTTTCACCCGCCAGATATCAACGACGACGAACGCTGTTGTCTCCATGTGCGCTCACCTTCACGTCATCGGAGGCTGCCTCAAGCGAGGCCTCCCGCTGCGTCTGCTATCATTCGCAGGAATTGGCTACCGTTGCCGGACGGATCCTTCAACCGGCGCTCAAGATTGGCTGCGGACACTCGCGTGGAACTCGTATTCACTATCCTCTACACGTTTCTTAACATCATGATGTTCGCGATATTTGCGCGAGCAATCATTTCGTGGTTCGACCCGACTGGCTCCAACCCAGTTGCGCGTTTTCTGTTCGAGTTTACCGAGCCGGTCATTGCGCCGATCCGCTCGATCATGCCGCGCACAGGCTTCATTGACCTATCGCCGATGATCGCCATCTTTCTCATCATCATTCTGCGCCAAGTACTGGCGTCTGCGACGCAAACCTGACACGTGCTGCCCTCGGCAGCGCACGCAAGACCGTGCATCAACACGTGTTATTCATTGGACAGTCGACGGTCCGTACTGTCGCGCCGTGGTCTTCGGCGTCTCCCATGGTGCATGTCGGGGGCGGGGGCAACAACCGTCAACTCGTTGGTGGTCAGCTGCACGTCTTCGCCGGTTTCGAGCCGGACGGTGACCATTTCCTTGAGCAGGTGCAGCGCGCTGACGTACCCGCGGCCCTTGTCGGTCTCTACTTCCTGACCAAGTCGGGGCAGCACCGCCCGCATCTCAACGTACTGGTCGTTCTCATACGACAAACAACACAATAACTTGCCGCACACCCCCGATATCTTGCCGGGATTGTGTGGCAGGTCTTGGGTCTTAGCCATCGTCATCGTCACGTCAGCAAACTGTGGCAACCATGTCGAACAACATAACGGCCTGCCACACCTGCCCAGCCCTCCAAGCAGCCGGGCCTCATCGCGCGGGCCAACCTGGCGCAGCTCAATGCGGCAGTGGAAGTGCGCTGCGAGGTCACGCACCAACTCCCGAAAATCCACCCGGCCGTTTGCCGAGAAGTAGAAGGTAACCCGCGAGCCGTCGACCGTCCACTCGGAACTGATCGGCTTCATCGGCAGGCGATGCTCAGCGATCTTCCGCGCCAGCACCGTCATCGCTTCGCCCTGACGCTGGGCGAGCGCTTCAGCGGTCGCCACGTCATCTTCCGAGGCGATTCGTACGATCGGACGCACTTCGCCTTCGAGCATCGCTGCGGGGATCGGCTGCGGGGGTAGAACAACAGTCCCGATTTCACGCCCACGCGACGTGTCGACGACGACCCGCGTGCCGACCGGCATTTCCTCGATGCATCCCTTTACGTAGTACGTCCTACCGGAGTCCCGAAAACGTACCCCGGCAACGACGACTGACGCTGCTTCTACCGCCCCGCCTGCGACTTCGGGTAGCGCATGTTCGCACCCCTCGCATCCACATGACGCAACCGCAAAGGGCTGCGAGCTGGTGCCAACGCCATTCAGCCGCAGCCGCATGCGGAAACGCTCGCGTGCTTCAAGGTGCTCCGCGGTTCGCGCGGATTCGTCTAGCTTGGCCATCGTGTCACCATCGCTTGGAGCGCAATTCGCGCTTGAACATTCGTGTCCAGGTCATGCAAACAACGCTGCGTGGCTGCAAGCGCATCGACGATGGTCGGCACGTCGAAACGTGCAGACCAATCGGCAAGCCGTGCGCCGAGTTCAGGGTAATGCAACGCATCGCCCAAACCGACCTGCAACAACAGCGCGTCGCGCCACATCCCGACCCAATGCGCCAGCAACGTATACGTGTCGTCGCGTTTCTTCGCGTGGGACCCGGCAATGACTCCGGTAATTGCCGCGCGCCCCAAAGGAGTCGTCAGGTGTTCGAATGCCGTTTCGAGCGCAACCCTCCGTTGCAACAACAGATCGGGCTGGTGCAGTGCGTCGAACACCCATCCGACCCGTCCGCGAGCGATCTGTGCCAACTGGGTCGCTTGTTCAGCGTCAACACCTCGGTGTCGCAACGCGGAAACGATCTCAGCTGCGCTCACCAGCCCAAGTGCGATATGGCGACACCGCGATCGAATCGTCTCCGGCGCCTGGTCCACGCTCTCCGCAACAAGGATGAGCACCGCATATGGCGGCGGCTCTTCGAGCACCTTCAGGAACGCATCCGGGGCGTCGTGCGAGAACAACCCAGCATCGTCGAGAATCTGGACTTTCCAGCGGCCCTGAATCGGACGCATCACGATATCCCCCCGCAACCAGCGGATTGCGTCAATCGAGAAGCGCTGGCGCACCTTCGCTCGCTCTCCACTGCCGGACCCGACCATCGTGTGCTGCCACGCCATGTCGGCGACAAGCACGTCCGGGTGGTTGCGCGCGGCGATCCGCTTGCAGGAATCACACGTTCCGCACGGTCGCTGCTCGCGCTGCCGTTCACAGTTGAGCGCTTGGGCGATGAGCAGTGCCAATGTCGTTCTGCCGACTCCCTCTGGCCCAGTGATGAGCCATGCGTGGGGGATTCGATCTTGAACGATAGCGGCACGAACGGCCGCAGACGCTTCAGCGTGGCCAACCAACGGCCAATTGGAGTTGGCTGCCCACTCGTTCATGTCGCCCTGAGCTTCTTCTTTGGCGTGGCGGGACTGGACCCAACACGCTCCAGCTCTTCACCGCGTGAAAGCTTCTCGATCAACGCATCCCGTTCGCGGTTACCCAACGAGACCACATCGGACCGATCGCGCACATAGTCGTAGAGCTCCGTGACATGCACGACGGGCACTGTCTCATCCTGGACTTCTACTTCGACGTTTGGATGCAAGAAGACGACGGCCCCCTCAACATGCGCTTGGATGTTCTCCTCGGTCAGAAATGTGGTGAGCGTTGCGATTTGCTCTTCGTTCTCGATCGTTGGGTTACCCAGCTGTGGGCCACTCATGCCAAAGATAAAACCAAACGGCGAGCCTCGCTTGCGCCAGCGACGGCCATTAACGCTTACTCGACCAGCAATCTCTCGCGTGGAGAGCACCATGATCCCTGCCGGGGTGATCAGGATATGGTCAGGACGTCGGCCAGGGAATTCAGCATAATGGATGAGCGCATAGCGGTCGTTCAGTCGCGAGAGCGCAGCATCCAGCACTTCATCATTGCGAGGTTTGCGGCTCCAGCGACCAACCTGCTGCATCCCGCCATTGAATGTCAGGAACCCAATGATGAGGCCAGCGTAGGCGAAGAACAGCAGCCCAGGCGAGAGAGTGAATGCGATCGCCGTGAGGATCAACAGGAGCCCGACGACCACCATGATTCTGGCTACCCGTCTGCGCTTGCGGACATACCCGATATTCCGTACCACTCGCACAAACGACCACCAATCTCCAACTCCGACCGGCAAATTCGAGTCTAGCACGCCCTCCGGTGGGTTCCAACACGCTGTGCCGTGCTGGCAGTGCCCTGCGCGAACCTTCTGCACGCTATGAGTGGCACGGCTCCGACTCAATCGCGGCAACCCGATCTTTCGATCATTGTTGTGCATTGGAACGTTCCGGCGCTCCTTGATGGCGCTCTTCTGTCGATCTTTCGTGAGATCGAACACTGCGGCGCCTCCTGCGAAGTGCTCGTCGTCGACAATGCTTCGTCGTCACCAGCGTTGCATAACGTGCTTCAGCGCTATCCGCACGCACGCGCACTCTATCTTTCAGAGAACCTGGGTTACGCAGCCGGTTGCAACGCCGGCACCCGAGCAACGTCCGGCGAATGCATCCTCTTGCTGAACCCAGATGTCGAGGTGCTTCCAGGTGCGTTCACGGTGCTGCTCAGAACGCTGCGCGTCGCATCACATATCGGCATCGTTGCACCCGTGCTGCTGAACGTTGACCGCAGTATTCAATCGACCGGCTATCGGTTTCCTGGTATCACGAATGTGCTATGTGACCTCTTCCCGGTACCAGCTCGATTGGCCGCATCGCGCTGGAATGGACGTGTCGACCGTGGGGATGGAGTCTCACCCTACACTGTGGACTACCCTCTCGGGGCTGCGATGCTCGTAGCGCGCACAGCGCTTGAAGCTGTCGGGCCGCTGGATGAGACGTATGGGATGTACTGCGAAGAGATCGACTGGGCAAAGCGTTTTGCCGCCAACGGCTACACGCAACTCATTGCGCCGGCAGCGCGCGTCGTCCACCTGGCAGGGCAATCTACCGGCCAACGACCACTGGAAATGACCGCTGCGCTCTGGAACAGCAGGGCACTGTACTACGAGCGTTGGGGGTCGAGCGCGCAACGCAAGGTCATCGGACCATTGGTTGCGCGTCACTTCCGCAGGCGCGCTGCACGTGCTGATCCCCGGTCCGCAGCCGTCTATGCTGCGCTCGCCACGCGGTTCGCGTCACTCGGATCAGGCAAGCATCGATGACGGCAGCGGTTACTGCAATCGTCTTGACGTTGAATGAGGCCGAGCATCTACCGGACTGCCTCGATTCTCTTGCGCCGCTCACCAGTGACGTTATCGTTTTCGACTCCGGTTCGACTGATCTCACGATCGATATCGCACGGGAACACGGGGCGCGCGTCGAAGTGCGCGCATTTGACGGCTACGCGAACCAGCGCAATGCTGCGCTCGCCCTGGCCGGCCTCCAACCCTGGGTCCTGTTCCTGGACGCCGACGAACGGCTATCACCTGCAGGTGCGCGCGAAATCCGAACCGCCGTTGACGCCGCCAGCCCGCAAGTTGACGCGTTGTTGCTCCCGCGCTCGAACGTGTTTTTCGGTCGCACACTGCGTGGAGGCGGTTGGTGGCCCGACTATCAAGCGCGCGTCCTGCGCGTCGGGCGGGTGCGATACGATCTTAGCCGGCAAGTGCATGAGGTCGTACAGTGTGAAGGCGAGCGCATCTGCCTCAGCGCACCCATACTGCACTTGAATTATGTAACGTGGGCGGAGTTCCGAGAGAAACAGCGCGCGTACAGCGTGCGCGAGCTTTCAGGCGACTGCCAGCAGCTCGGGCCGCCCCGGCGCAGGGCCTACCTAACGTCCCCTGCCAGGGAGTTCTATCGGCGTTTCATCGCGCTCAGGGGCTATCGTGATGGTATCTTGGGGTTGCGCCTTGCCTTTGCAATGGCGCACGAACAGTTGTGGATGACTCGGCAGCTGCGCCAGTTGCGTGGATCATGAAAACGGACGCAGTTCCAGACATTGCCGCCGTCATTGTGAACCACAATGTTCGCGACCTCGTGCTGGGCTGCCTCACATCGCTCGGACCCGCGCGAGCCGCAGGAGATATCACGTC
>QEUZ01000099.1 GCA_003577355.1 Chloroflexota bacterium
GTGAGCGGTGAGTAGTGGGCTGTGACGAGTGACCAATGATGAGTGGGCGGCCGATCGCTGGTTCAACCCACCCAATGCATCAGGATGCACGACGGACCATCCACAACTCATAGCTCATAGCTCACAACTCATCGCTCACAACTCATCGCTCACAACTCATCGCTCATCGCTCATAGCTCACCGCTCACCGCTCATAGCTCACCGCTCATAGCTCATAGCTCACCGCTCACACAGGAGGAACCATGCGCATTGTCGATCTGCGGGCTGAGGATGAAGAACGGGTGCACCAGACGGCCGACGTGCTACGGGCAGCATTTCGCGGGCGGACAAGCGCCTGGCAGGATGCGGAGTCGACGCTGGCCGAAGTGCGCGAATCGCTGGAACCGGGGCGGATCAGCCGGGTCGCACTGGCCGGCGACGGCAGCGTGGCCGGCTGGATCGGCGGCATCGAGGGCTACAGCCACGCCTGGGAGCTGCACCCCCTGGCGGTGCGCCCAGACCTGCAAGGCCACGGCATTGGCGCCGCCCTGGTCGCCGACCTGGAAGCGCTCGTGCGGGCGCGTGGCGCGCTCACCCTTTACCTCGGCGCCGACGACGAGATCGGCGAGACGACCCTGAGCGGCGTCGACCTCTACCCCAACCCCTGGCCACACATCGCCGCTATCGAAAACCACGGCCGGCACCCATATACCTTCTACCTGAAGCAGGGCTTCACGATCACCGGCGTCATCCCCGATGCCAACGGCCCCGGCAAACCGGACATCCTGATGGCCAAGCGGGTGAGCTAGCCCCGCCCGGCGCCTCTCACGGTCAGCACGCGCGAAGGAGTAGGTTCAGGGCAACGGTGAGGACCACCGAAGCCAGAAGCGACAGCAGGAGACACCCGGGAGAGCACCCCCACAGCTGGATCTCCCCACCACGCAAGGTGATCGGCCCAAAGAGCTTGCGGAGCATCGGCGCTGCCTGTTCGTGCGGAATACCTGCGACATGCCGGCCCCCGCCGGGAGCGCGAGTCTACCGAAACCGACGCGCGGCGTGCCGTGCGCTCGCAGGCAGCCGCAGGGCGCCGACCCACTGCTCTACACGCGCCCGGAATGGTGGTGGCTGGCCCTGCTGGCGCCCGGCGCGATCGTCCTCTCAGCCCTCGCCAGCGCCATCCCCGCCCGTCGGGCCACCGGGGTCGCCCCGGCCGAGGTGCTGCGGTATGAGTAGCCGACGTGCCACTCGCAATGCGGTTTGCAGTGCTGGTCTCATACAACCGGAAGTCGTTCCGTCAACTCGGTGTGCGTCGCAGGTTGATCGTGCAGGTGATGCAAGCAGGTGGTTGCGATCAGTGCCGTGCCGGTGTGTAGAGGAGCATCCAGCCGTACTGGCTGAAGTGCTGGTCGAGGGTCAGTGCCTGGTCGATACGCAGCCGTTCCATGACCGCGAAGCTCGTCGCGTCGGCCAGCGAGTAGGTCTTGTCGGCATGCAGGCGCAGGATCTCACGCGCCCGCCGCTCGTCGCGCGCGCTGATCCGCACGGATCGTCGTTAGCCGGCTCTGCTCAATCCGTTCCAGCACGGCCAGTGCTACGTCGCGGTTGATTCGTCCCACCACAAGGGCGTGCGTTTCGGCCAGGACGAAATTGGTTGTGAAGAAGCGCCGGCGCTCGGCCACCAGCCGCTCGACAACCTGGGTCAGGCCAACGTGGTCGTCATCACGCTGGTTTGCGAGAGCGAAGTACGCAGACGAGTCGACGAAAACCCTCCCAGCCGTGGGCGCGCGCACCGTCATTCTGGCCGGCGCGGGTCGAGGGTTTCAGCCAGGTAGGCGTCCTTGTCGCGCGCGATGTTCGTCGGCTCCGCCGATGCACCGATCCCGATGATGCCGAGCAACGCGTCGGGTTCTTCCGCGACGGATGCACCGGTCGATGCGGAACAGGAGACATCGAGCTCATACACGGCATCGCCGGTATCGACGATCACTGGTTCGCCGGCATCGACTGCCCGGCGCAACACCAGGCCAAGCTCGCTATCGGGCCGGACGGTCAGCCGAGTGCTGCCGGTTACCATCTTCGCCACATCTCGTATCACCTCGCCGGTACAGCCTGGTGGCCGGCGTCAACACCCTGAACAACAATCGCCAGATCGAGAGCAGGCGCGCGGTGGCGCATTCCCCACTATTCAACCCCTTCAGAGGGTACCACTTTGAACGTACCCAGCATCCGCAATGCTAAGCCCTGCGCCACTCGGCGTTGGCGACGTGCGTAGCGTGCGAGGTGGCATTGGCTAGTGGAGTGACCAGTGACGAGTGACCAGGGGTTTCATCGTCCTTGTCTGAAGCGCTGTTCTCTGATGCAACGAGCGACCTTGACCAGACAGCGGACGGTGGCTGGCCCTGCTGGCGCCCGGCCCGATCGTCCTCTCAGCCCTCGCCAGCGCCATCCCCGCCCGCCGGGCCACCGGGGTCGCCCCGGCCGAGGCGCTGCGGTATGAGTAGCCGGCCTGCACGCCTGCATTGCCTGCCCGGGTTGGGGACATGGGTGAACCATCGCCGGTATGCTGCCTCCCGATGGCAGGCTCCGCGCCCGTGGCTGCCGCACACCCAGGCAGCAGCAAGCCGCACCAACCGCACACGCAGCCCACGCGCCGGCCACTGAGCGCCGCTGAGCCAGCTTCCGGCCGACGTGATGCCCGCCGAGGACGCACCCCGCACCCACAGGCCACCCGATTAGTAGCCCGATGGCGCAAGGGGAGTCCGCGACGCACCACCGCACCCACAGGGCACCCCCTCGCCCGTGGCGACGGGAGAGGGGGATCGGGGGGTGAGGGCTACCCAAACACCAGCGTGACCGGCAGGTAGAATGCCGCTGCCGAGAGCGCGCAGGCGGGGATGGTCAGCACCCAGGCAATCACGATCTGGCGGGCGACGCCCCAGCGCACCGCGGTGCGGCCACGCGCCGCGCCGACCCCCATGATCGATGATGAAATGACGTGGGTCGTGCTCACCGGAAAGCCCAGGTGGCTGGCGGCGTAGATAACGCTTGCGGCGCTCGTTTCCGCGGCGAAACCGTGGATCGGCTGGAGCTTGATGATCTTGTCACCCATGGTGTGGATGATCCGCCGCCCGCCCGCCGCTGTGCCGGCGCCCAGCGCCAGCGCGGCCAACACCACCACCCAGAACGGCACTTCGAATGTGTCGATCCGCCCAGCGGAGTACAGCGCCAGCGTGAGAATGCCCATCGTCTTCTGCGCGTCGTTCGAGCCGTGACTGAAGGCCATGAACCCAGAGGAGCCCAGCTGCAGATAGCGGAACAGCTGCTGCCCCGCTTGCGGCCGCATGCGGTGCGTCAGCCAGGTGACGCTCACAATCAGCACAAACCCGCCCGCAAACCCAATGAGCGGCGAACCGACCAGCGCCTCCAGCGTCTTGCGGATCCCGTCCCACTCCCACACTGCGAAACCAGCGTGCGCCGCCCCTGCACCCAATAACCCGCCGATTAGGGCGTGTGATGACGAGGATGGTATGCCGTAGTACCAGGTGAGCAGGTTCCAGCCGATGGCCCCAAGCAACGCCGCCAGCACAACCTCCTGGGTTACCCCATCAGCCGCGACCAGCCCTTCTCCAACCGTCTTGGCCACTGCTGTGCCGCTCATCGCGCCGAATACGTTGAACACGGCTGCCATGATGATGGCGGTACGCAATGCCAGCACACGTGTTGCAACGACAGTTGCAATCGCATTGGCAGTGTCGTGGAAGCCGTTGATGAAATCGAACGCCACCCCTGCTGCGAAAATGATCAGCAGCAGCAGCAGTACTTGGTCCATATACTACGGAACAGGCAACAGACAACAGCCGGAGGGGAACTGGGAACCGCGCAACACCCGAATCGTTCGCATGCTCTCCCTTTTGCCAACGAGTGACTCGTCACTCGTCACGCCATCTTGTAGACAATTTCTTCAATAATCTGGGCGGCTTGTTCTGCGGCGTCGACCGCGCTCTCGATCTCGGCGTAGATCTCTTTCCACTTGATCACGTCGAGCGGTTCCAGATGGCCGTCGAACAACCCGGCAAAGGCGGCCGACCAGAGCCGGTCTCCTTCGTTTTCCAGTTCGTGGGCACGCACAACATGTGGGTGATGACTCTTGCCGCCGCCACCCCGCAGCGACGGCGCCAGCGCAGCGACTTCCCGGCTGATATCCACCAGCACCCGGCACATCTCACGTGCTTCCGGGGTCGCCCACTCCACCCGGCAGAGCACAGCCAGTTCGCCAGCCTCTTCCGCAGCATCAACCACGTCGTCCAGCACGTGGATCAACCGATGGATATCGTCACGGTCCATCGGGGTGACAAATGTGCGGCTCAGTTTGTGGATCACCTCGTGGGTCAGCGCATCCCCCTGATGCTCGATATCGTCCAGGGGTTGAAAGCGCTGCGGGGTAATCGCACCGGAGAACAGGTCATACAGCGCCTCGGCCCCAGCGACCATCGTGGCAGCCGAACGCTCGAACAGCACAAAGAAGGCATCATCACGCGGGAGCAGCCAGCGCATCCCCACCTCGCCCCATAGCTTCCACCACCCAGTGGATGATACCTGTTGTGCGCTGTTGTCGCAGTGGCTACCGGCCGTCGGATGGGTTGAATCCGAATGGGCGGCGAGTCGTCTGCATCACCGATGCACGCCGCAACAGCGGGAACGCGATGCTATGCCCCCTGACACCCTGGCGCCATCGTCAGCCGGCAGCCGCCTGTGTCGCCCCGCCCCGACCCAACCCCGCTACTCGATGCCCTCGAAGGGGCCCATCGGCCAGCGGAAGCCGTCCTTCATGATCTGGTCGACCTGTTCACGGGTGGCGATGCCCTGGGCGACGATATCGCGCGCTTCGCGGCGCACCGCCCCGTAGATGCGGTTGGCGACGAAGCCCCAGTGGTAGATGTCGTCTTTCACCACCACCGGGTTCTTGCCGCAGCGGCGCGCCATCGCCTCCACCGTGGCGACCGTCTCCGGCGCGACGCCGTCGTGGACGACCAGTTCGGCCAGCTTCATCACCGAGGCGGGCTGGAACCAGTGCCAACCCATCACCTGGGACGGGCGGTTCGTCGCATGCGCCAGCGCCGCAATCGAGAGGCCCGCCGTGTTGCTGGTGAGGATCGCATGCGGCGGGGCCAGCCGGTCGACCGCCTTGAAGACATCCACCTTCAGCCCAAAATCCTCGAACACCGCCTCCAGCACGAAGTCGACTCCGCTGGTCGCTTCCTCCAGGTCGGTAGTCGCCGTCAGGCGTTCCAGCGCGGCGTCGGCGTCGTCGCGGCTGAGCCGCCCGATCTCCACCGCCCGTTTCACCCCGAAGCGGTGGTTCTCGATCCGGTCCCAGGCCCAGTCCAGCCGCGCTGCACTCAGGTCGTGCATCCGCACGCTGTAGCCGCTGAGGGCGTAGACCTGCGCGATCACCGCGCCCATCACCCCAACGCCGGTCACGGCGATCGTCTTCACATCGGCTGCAGACATATGCTTCGCTCCAAACCTTCTCAACCAGCAGAACTGGCGCCTACCGGCATCAACTCTCGGCTTCAGCGGACAAGCCACATTTCACGCCCTCGGACCGCCAATCTGCCCTTCGCCCGGTCGACAACCACAGCGCACGTATCAGGCCGGGACAATACCCTTGGCCTGTCGAGTAGTCGGCCACAGAGGATTTGCCATACTGGAAATGCCCTATGGCCTGTCATTCTGAGCGCATGCGCAGGCTATTTTGATCTGCTTCTCACGGTAGATCATGTTCCAACCACCGCCCACTGTCGGGTCAAGGTCGCTCGTTGCATCAGAGAACAGCGCATCCGACAGAGACGCTCAAACCACTCGTCACCGCTCACCGCTCACTGCTCACCGCTCACCGCTCACTGCTCACTACTCACCGCTCACTACTCACCGCTCACCGCTCACCGCTCACCGCTCACCGCTCACCGCTCGATCCACCGGCTCGAACACCGGCAACGGCGGGGCATCGGCGCGCTCGCGCCAGGTCACCCGCACCGCATCGCCGATCTCCGTGGTGCCGTTGACGATGTGCGTCGTCAGCCGTGGGCCTTCGGCCAGCGCCACGACTGCGACGACATAGGGTGGCGGGAGGTCCGGCGCCACCTGGATATGCACCGTCGTTTGCGAGTAGACCGTGCCGGAGCCGGACGCCGGCTGCCAGCCGACGTTGTGGGAGTAGCACTCCAGGCAGAACGGCCGGGGATAGAACTGCCAGTGCCCGCAAGCGTTGCAGCGTTGCAAGAGCAGCTCGTGGCGGGCAGCCGCCTCCCAGAACGGCGCCGTGAGCGCATCGCCATACGCCGGGGTTGCAGTCTGTGCGTCACTCACGCGCCATCACCACCGTTCTTGCCTCGATCGCATGCCTGCCCACCGCCAGTAATAACGCGCGCAACGGCCGGAACGGCGGAGCGCCCCAGCCGGCAGGGGCGTGCCAGGCGCACCACGTGCCCTACAGTACCCGCTCCCGCGCGCGGTAATCCGCAATCGGCCACATCTTCATGCCGCCGGTGAACAGGCTGAGGACCTTGCCAGTCGCGTCGCGCTCGTAGCGGTAGAGCTCGCCAACCGACCCGTAAGGCGAACCGCCCATGATCCGCAGCGTGTTCGCATCGACCACCGCCAGCTCATCCGGCTGGACAACCGGCGCCGGCGTTGCCGGGCTGCTCGCGAAGAGCTTGCCACCCAGGATAAAGACATCCGTCACGCCCCAGAGCGCGGCAAAGCGGCCGGTGAAGCTGTTGAGGTCGATCTCCCCGTCGGGCGCTGGCGGCGGCGGGATCGCCGCGCTGTTGACCAGGCCGGAGCTGAGCGGCAGCTTGGGGGCCACCTCTCGCGCCTTGTCGAGGATACGCAGGATACCAGCTGCCAGCTCCTCGGCTGGCCCGTCGACCGCGTTGGTCAGCACCGAGATCGCCAGCCCCTCGTGCGGGTCCCACATCGTGCGGGTGATGTGCCCCGGGTAGCCGCCGGAGTGGCCAACCATGCGGTGTCCGCCGTAGTGGTGGATCGTCGTGCCGTAACCGTAGCCGTCCTGCGGCGCATCGGGCGACTGCCCCGTCCAGACCGCGCGCTGCATCTCGTTCTTCGAGCGGTCGCTGAGCAAGCGGTCGTCGCCGAAGAAGTGCGCAGACGCGAACCGCACCATGTCCTCAGCGGTGGAGTAGAAGCCGGTCGCCGCCGACATCGCATGCGTGTTGACGTGCGGGATAACCTGGCGCTCGGTCCAGCTGCCGAGGCCGCTGTGGCCACCGGCGTATTCGGCGAGGCGCGCGTCGTCCAGCTCTGGGCCGGTGTTGCGCAGGCCGAGCTTCTCGACGATCGCCGTTTTCGCGTACTCGTTAAAGCTGCTGCCGGCCGCTTTGCCGATGATCATGCCGAGCAGCGAGAAGCCGATGTTCGAGTACTTGAACGTCGCCTCCGGCTGGCGCACATCCCCGTCGCGGGTGGCGATCTCCAGCAGCTCCGCCTCACCGGGGAACGGCCGGCTGTGCGCCCAGTAGGTGCAATCGACGCCGTCGCGAATGACCCCGCCGGAGTGGGAGACGAGCTCCCGCACGGTCGTTGCCGCCAGCGGCGAGCCAGCCTCGGCCAGTTCCGGGACCCAGGCTCCGGCGGGGTCGTCCAGCCGCAGTTTGCCCGCTTCAACCAGTTGCAGCATGGCGGTGGCCGCGAACGTCTTGGAGTGCGAGGCGATGCGGAAGAGGTGCGAGGTCGTCAGCGCTTCGCCGGTGTCGAGGTTGGAAATGCCATACGCCTTGCTGAACTGGACCTGGCCATCGAACCAGACTGCCACTTGCGCGCCGGGCGTGCGCAGCTTCCAGACACGGTAGTCGAGCCAGGCGTCGACATAGGTGAGCGCCTCCCGCAGGGTATCGACCGTTGCATTCGGGGAACTGGTCACAGCCGCACTCCATCACATCCTGCACCACACACAAACGGGCCAGCGTTCGACCGCGCCCGCGCACCACGCCCCGCAGACTAGCCCAGCGGCCGGAAGCGCGCAATGGGGCTGCGCCAATGGCGTAGTGGATCGGGGAGGCGGCCAAGCCAGCGCTCTCGCTGCGGCGTATCGTGGTCGTCGCCGCCGGCACACTGCTGGCCGGGACGTCGTCGCTCACCAGCGGTCGTGCAACGCCCGCGGCGCTCCAAGTATCTCGCTGAGGATGACCGCCTGGCGCAGCGCGCTCCGCTCGCGCAATGCCAGGCGCAGCCCCTGGGGCGGCTGGCGCGGAGCGACCACGGCGCGCACAACGGCTACCGCCGCGGGTCGTCGCTCCTCTGTGCGGTCGGTGTAGGCATCCCCGAACTGCTCCGCACGCGGTTCCCGCCTGGCGAGGTCGCTGCGGGCAACGCTTGCGAGGGTCTCCTCCGTCCCTGGTGCACGCATCGCTTACTCCGTCGCCTCGTCGGTCGCGAGCGAGTTGCGCATGCGCGTATCCGCCTGGACATTCTGCATGCGGTAGAGGTCCATAACCCCCAGGTGCCCGCTGCGTAGCGCGTCGGCCATGGCCAGTGGCACCTGCGCCTCCGCCTCGACCACGCGCGCCCGCATTTCCTGCTCAGCTGCCACCGCCATCGCCCGGCGTTCCTCCGCCTTGGCCTGGGCGATCTTCTTATCCGCTTCAGCCTGGTCGGTTTGCAGTTCCGCCCCGATGTTGCGGCCGACATCGACATCGGCAATGTCGATCGAGAGGATCTCGAACGCCGTCCCGGCGTCGAGACCGCGTGAGAGCACGAGCTTGGAGATGGCATCCGGGTTCTCAAGGACTGCCTTATGGCTGAGGGCGGAACCGATCGACGAGACGGTGCCCTCGCCAACCCGCGCGATGATCGTCTCTTCCCCCGCGCCACCGACGAGCCGCTCGATATTCGCCCGCACGGTGACGCGCGCCACGGCAATGACCTGGATGCCGTCTTTCGCGACTGCCGCCACGCGCGGCGTCTGGATCACCTTCGGGTTGACGCTCACCTGGACCGCTTCCAGCACGTTGCGGCCGGCGAGGTCGATCGCCGTGGCGCGCTTCCAGGGCAGGTCGATATTGGCCCGGTCAGCCGAGATGAGCGCCGAGACGACCCGCCCGACGTTCCCACCGGCCAGGGTATGGGCCTCCATCTGTGAAATGTCGAGTGCGAGCCCCGCCTTGGTGGCGCTGATCATCGGGCGGACGATCTCGCCCGGGTTCACCTTGCGCAGCCGCATGCCGATCAGCGTGCCGATCCCGACATGGACGCCGGAGAAGAGTGCGGTAACCCACAGCCCGATCGGGACGAAATAGAAGAACAAGACGATAACAACAAGCGCCGCCGCCACGACGATCAGAAGCGTCAGAATCGTTCCATCCATCGCTGTTTCCTTCGCTGCAGTCGGTGCGCGCGACCGGCCGTCGCTGCACATGGCCGTGCGGTGCTGGCGGGGAGCGTGCCCGTGTCGCTGCAGGCCGGGTCATCGCGACGGATCGACGAGACGCACGACACGGCGGTAGCCCTCGTCGAGGTAGACCTCGATCTCGGAACCAGCTGGGATGAAGTCGCCATCGGACACGACATCGACGCGCGCTCCCCGAATCAGCGCAAAGCCACTGGGGCGCAGGTCCGAAAGGGCGACCCCGCGCGCATGCAGCAGCGATGTCTGCGGTTCAGCCGCCGGAGGGCGGGCGGGTCCGGCCAGGTATTCCTCCGGCCGGGCAGCCCGCAACCGGCGGCGCTTGCGCGGTTCCTGAGGTGCGTCCGGCACTCCCACCTGGGCGCTGAGGACGAGCCTGCTCCAGCGCGAAGAGCTGGGGAGCAGCAGCAGCAACGCGATGACCCCCAGGAGCAGGAAGACGAAGACGGCAGCGACGGTCAGCCCAGCCCGCATCAGCGCCTCGTCCGTCACGATCTCGTCGCCGATCAGCGACAGGAACACGCCGGCCAGGAGCGCGATGATGCCGAGGATGCCGGCAACGCCGAACCCCGGCACGATGAACGCCTCCACGCCGAGCAGCGCGATCCCCAGGACGACGAGCGCCACGCCCTCCCAGCCAGCCAGCCCGGCCAGGAAGTGCCCCCAGAAGAAGGCGGCGAACATCCCAATACCGACCACGCCCATCACCCCGAACCCGGCGGTGAAGAGATCGATCAGAATCAGCAGCGATCCGATCGACACCAGGAGCGAGGCGACCAGCGGGTTCGTCAGGAAGCGCACCAGCCGTTCCGCCAGCCGGATCTCCGTCTCAACGACGGCCGCAGCCCCCAGCCCGGCTTGGTCGAGCAACGTGGCCCGGTCGACGACGACCCCGTCGGCGTAGCCCCATTCGACCGCCTCGGTTGTCGTCAGGGTCAGGAGCTTGCCCTGCTCGATCAGCCCATCGATTGCGACGTCTGGGTCGACCATCGCCTCGGCAACTGCCGGTTCCCGGCCGCGGGCCTCGGCGGTCGACTTGAACGTCTTGCGTACGGCGGAGACGATCTTTTCGTCGGCGGTCTCCCCGCTACCGAGCACCGGCGTCGCAGCGCCAAGCACAGCGCCGGGGGTCATGTAGATCTCGTCGCAGGCAATCGCGATCAATGCGCCCGCCGAGAACGCTTCGCGGTTGACGAACGCGAGCGTGCGCACGCTGGCGCCAAGCAGGGCGTCGCGCATTTCGAGCGCCGCATCGAGGCGCCCACCGGGGGTGTTGATCTCAAGCACGACGGCGGCGGCGTCCGCATCCGCAGCCTCTGCCAGCACCCGGTTCAGGTACGCGGCAAGCCCAAGGTCGATTTCATTATCGATCTGGATGACGTAAACGCTGTGCTGGCCGGCGTCAACTGAGGCGGGCGCAATGCCAAGCGCCAGCCCAGCTGCCAGCACGAGCAGGCCAAAGGCGCGGCGTATGTGGTGGGAACATGCACGCTCACGTCTCGCGCGCTTAGCGACACCTCATGCGGGCACTGCTCTCCGTTTCGCACCGGACTGCGTACCGGACCCATCCATATGATAACGCGACCGTCCACCCGCCCGCCGGTTGTCACCCCGCGTGTGCCGCGAGCACAGTGGTTTCGGCAACGTGCCGCCGAACAACCCGGCTCGCGCCGACTGCGGAGGCAGCGCACCTCGCTGGCACAGGAGCCGTGGCTTGACCACGGCGCACCCCGCACTGACGCAACCCTGCCCAGCCGCCGGTGTAACGCATCCGCAGCCGCGCCCCTGGCTACAATGAGACTCGGCAGCGAGGGGGAGCGCTGCGGGCACGACCGCTGCCGCAGGTTGCGGCGGTGGGCAGGGGGAGTCCCCCAAGAGCGTCCCCTCGCCGGGCACGCCGAAACCGTGGACGCATGCAGAGGGGTGGCGAGCGATGGTCAAGATCGCGTTCATCGGCGCGGGCAGCACCGTCTTCGCCCGCACCCTGCTGGGCGACATCCTCTCCTACCCCGAGCTGCGCGCTGCAGTCATCAGCCTGCACGACATCGACGCCGAGCGGCTGCGCACCACCGAGGTGGTCGCGCGCCGTATCGCCGCCTGGCTCGATGCCCCGGCGACGATCGAAGCCACGCTCGACCGCCGCTCCGCGCTGGCCGGGGCCGGCTACGTCATCTGCATGTTCCAGATCGGCGGCTACCAGCCCGCCACCGTCGTCGACTTCGAGGTTCCCAAGCGCTTCGGGCTGCGCCAGACGATCGGCGACACCCTCGGCATCGGCGGGATCATGCGCGGCCTGCGCACCATCCCGGTGCTGCTCGACCTGTGCCGCGACATGGAAGACCTCTGCCCCGATGCGCTCCTGCTCAACTACGTCAACCCCATGGCGATGAACTGCTGGGCAATGGCGCGGGGGGCGTCGATCCGCAGCGTCGGCCTCTGCCACAGCGTGCAAGGCACCGCCGGAGAACTGGCGCGGGACATCGGCGTGCCGCTGGACGAGATCAGCTACCTCTGCGCCGGGATCAACCATATGGCGTTCTACCTGCGCTTCGAACGCCGCACG
>QEUZ01000100.1 GCA_003577355.1 Chloroflexota bacterium
CATCCGGAGCGAAGCGGGGATCAAGTACTCGCGGGCCATGCGTGCAGCGGAGCGGTGAGTGAGTAGACGTAGGCATTCAGGCGCCTCCCTGGCACGGTTAGTTTTCACACCGGTGCTGATACGGGTGCGGCGCCTCACTGTTATCACATGAGTTTTGGGGTTCGTGAGGCGTCACCGGCCCCAGGGTGTCACAGCGTGGGAGACGACGGTAGCGAAGTCGGACAGCGATGTGACCGCTCCACCCTGGGCGGCCAGCCGCACTGCTGGGGAAGGCCCTGCGCGATGATAGTACTCCGCCCAACGGACGGTGGCGTACCGCACTGCCGCCTGCTGCACTTCGAAGCCGATGCTGGCGCCCCATTCAGTGCCATACTCTCCAGGCACGTGCGACAGCATGACGACGGCAAGCGGCGCGATCCCCGGCGGGCCCTCGGTCGAGTCGACCAGGCCAGCACTCGTTACCCGCACGACGAACTCCGGTTCGTCATCCCAGTACCAGCCGTTCTTGCCAATCGCGACCAGATTTTCTCCCGGGGTGATGACGCCGAAGCGGTGTTCGCTGAGCACATCGCGCATCAGGTCCAGCACGTAGGCAGTGTTGGCAGGACTCAGGATCTGTCCGCTGCCGAGTAGGCCGAAGAATTGCGCCCAGTCGCCAGCCGTCGCGCTAATCGCTCCCCAGTCATACGGGTCGGGGATAGCAAAGCCGGTCAGGCGCTGTTCGTCAAGAAAGGCTCGAACTTCGGGCTCACCGCCCACGGCCGCCCAGATGACGTTAGCTGCGTCGTTGTCACTGAACTCGATCATCTGGATCAGCGTGCCGTCCCAGTCGGTGACCCCGATCTCGCCACGTTGTTCTGCCTGCTTCAGGAGAACGGTGAGTAATAGCGCTTTCGCCAGGCTGGCGGCAGCAATCGGGCCGGCAGAACCGCCCTCAAACAGTTGGTTCGTTAGCGGGTCGTACACGCCAATCGAAACAAGCGGGCTAATCTCCGCCGACCGTGCGTCGAGCGCTTGGTCGAACATCTGCAGCGACGTTCTCGTTGCGGAGCGCGGGTCGTCGGTCACACTCCAGGTCAAGTCGCCGAAGCGGACCCAGCCCACTCGGCCGTCGACGTAGACGCGGTAGGCGTCCCAGCTTGGGCCACCGATCAGTGCCACTGGCGTGCCAGCAGAAAGCACGGCTAGCGTCTCGCCACCGGCCGGTTCACTGCGGAGCGCAACTTCCACGCGCGTGACCGCCATCTGCGGCTCCACCCTGGCAAATGCTGGCGTCTCCAGCAAGCCGCGCCGGGTGGCGTCGATCGTGCCCAAATGTCCTAACGCGACTTCCCACCGGGTGCCGGCGTATTCTGGGTGATGCTCGAAGCGCGCCCGTTCGAAATACTGGACGACGAAGCCGCCTTCTTCGAACGGCTCGGAGATTGGGTAGCCGAAGGTTGGGAGCCCGCCTTCGCGTTCCCACCACGTCAGGAACTCGGCGCAGAGGTTGTGACCGGTTGCTTCATGGAAGACACAACCACCAGCCGACGATGGTTCGGCTGGTCGGAACGCGGGCTCGTCGCTGCGGTTTGCGGTCAGGTCGCTTCCAAGCAGGCCACCGAGGACACGGTAGACCGTACCTTCGTACTCAGGGTGGTACTCCAGACGAGCGCGCTCAAAGTATTGCGCGATGACGGTACTGCCGGATCGCGTCGACCAGCGCATCGGTTCGCTGATAGGGTAACCGAAGAGCCAGACGCCGCCGCCTGCTACCCATGCTTCCCGTATCGGCCCACTGAGGGTGTGGCCGGTTTCGGGGAAATAATCGGCTCCGGCTGCGTGCGCCGGTATCGGTCTCGCCTGGGGCAGCGCCGCGACGATACTGCCGAAGCCCAGCAGCAGCACAAGCGCGCGCCGCAACCATGCGGCGTGGAACATGCCTGCTTCCCTCCCTGCACCGGGACAACCATACCGTCCCAAGCAATGCTGTCAACTGTACGTACAACTCTCCTGGCTTGACAGGACTGTCAGGTAGCGATGTGCAACAATGTGACTGCCGTGACGTCCGTGCAGTTCGCTGAGGAACGGGCATGATCGATTCGTGGACCCCAAGCGCTAGCGACGACTCCTATCCGTTTCGAGACCTGCTGCGCGATGTTCTTTCGCCTGGCGCAGTCGGCGCACTCGAACAGCTCTCTGACCGCATCCTCGACATCTACGGACTTGACCTGTTGTTGGAGGAACGTCTGCCGTTGGATGATCGGCCGCGACATGTCGAGGCGCTCGAAACGCGCCTGAAACGGGTCGTGCGGTTCCTGCCGCCGGAGGTTTCTCCGATGCCGAACGAGGTCTATACGGCGATCGAGTTCCTGATGTACGAAATTCACGGGGAACCAGTGCGGGTTGGTGAAGCTTGGCTGCGACTGGAACTATTGGCTGATGAGATCCGTGCCCGGCCACTGCTGCACGACCTGGTAACGGGCCGGGCGAACTAGCGAAGTGATCAGTGACCAGTGACCAGTGGTGTGAGTGTCCTTGTCTTAAGGACTCGCGTGATGGCGTCGGCGCTCTTCGCTAACGAAGGGAGTTACGCTGACCCGACAATGGACGGTGGTTGGAACACTCGTACGCGCTGGTTAGTCTCGAAAGCGCAGTGTCGTTGACAGCCCAGTTTCCCCAACAACCGCGTGTGGAAATTCCTCGTTGGCCAGCGCCAATGCATCCTGCGGGTCCTGAACGCTTGGGCTGAAATGGGTGAGCCAAAGCTGCCCGACGTTCGCGCTTGCCGCGAGGCGCGCTGCCTGGCGCGTCGTCATATGGCCGCGTTCAGCGGCTTTTTCGGCCTCGGCATCATCAATGTACATCGATTCACACACGAGCAGGTCACTGCCGGCGACGAACGGGATGAGGTCGGCGAACGCGCTGGTGTCGGTGACTAGTGCGAGCTTCAGGCCACGGCGGGGAGGGCCGGTAACGTCGGCGGGGTGCACTCCATCGACGATCTCTCCGCGTTGCAGCCGTTTCCAGTCGGTCATCGCAATGCCGCGCGCGGCCGCACGTTCTGGATCGAAGCGCGGGTTGCGGCGAATCTCGAGTGCGTACCCCAGGCAATGGACTGGGTGACGTAGGCGCTGCGTGCGCAATGTCAGGTCTTCGGCCAGACGAACCTCGTCATCCCCGTCTAGCTCAACGACACGCAAGTCATACGGCACCCAGCCGACGATACTCGTGAGGTTGCGCGTGATCTCATAGGTGCGGGGTGGCCCGTAGATCGTTACTGGCTCAGTGCGGCCGGCATGCGCGATGTTGAAGAGGATCCCAGGCAGCCCTGCGACATGGTCGGCGTGCAGATGGCTGAGCAGGATCGTACCTGTGGGGCGAAATGGCCAGCCATTGCGCCGCCAGGTAATTTGCGTCCCTTCGCCACAGTCGAACAGGATTGTCTGGTTGCGAATGCGGATGAGCAGCGCTGTCAACGGTCGATCTGGCAGGGGCATCATGCCGCCAGAGCCAAGCAGACAGAGATCGATCAACCAATCATCCGTTCATCGCACGCGATCGCTGCAGTCGCCAAGCCCAGGTCGAGGCCAGGCCTACTCCCACGAGCGCCGGTACAGGCCGCGGTCGTCTCGTGGACGCGCTGGCGCTTCGCCAATCGGGAAGTCATCGGGGTCGTCGTGCATGCCGGGTGGCGCCAGCGAGCGCAAGAGGGAGCGCGCACGTTCTGCAAGGAGCGGGTCGCGGACGGCTTCGGCCGTGTCGCGGGCGCGGAGGAGATGAATGCGGGCGTCGTCGTCACGTCCTTCGTCCACATAGATCGCGCCCAGGTTGTAGTGGATCATCGCGACGATGCGGCTGTCGCCCGCGCGGTTGGCTGCTTCGAGTGCTCTGCGGTAGTAGTCCTTGGCCTGGATCAGTTCGCCAGCGGCATCGTGGATGGACGCGAGTCCCTGGAGCGCGCGTGCGCTCAAACGCGGGTCGTCGAGCTCCAACGCGATCTCAAGGGCGCGTTGGTAGCGGTCCTCGGCATTATCGGCGTCACCAGCAGACTGGTACATGCGGGCGACTTGGCCATGGAAATGGCATTCGCGTTGGCGCTCACCGAGGCTCGCAGCCTCGGCAATCGCTTTGTCGTAGTAGCGTACCGCTTCGATGAGCCCGCCATTTTCCGCTGCGATGCGCGCCAGAAGCGGCAGATAGCGCAATGTCTCACGCGTATCGCCCGCGGCGCGGGCCGCAGCTACCGCATTGAGAAAGGCTTCCTCCGCCTCATCGAGCCTGCGATCGACGAGCGCAATCTGACCGACCAGGTTGTGGACGTGCGCCCGCAACAGGTAGTCCTGAGACGTACGCGCGATCGCTTGCGCGCGTTCGGCGATAACGGCAGCGTCGGTTGGCTCTCCGTAGCGGAGCATTGCTTCACCGGCGGCAACGAGCCAGATGGCTTCGTCGGCGGCATTGCCCGCCAAGCGTGCTCCATCGACGGCGGACTGTAGCTCGCGGAGCGCTTCCTCAGTGCGTCCCTGGCGCGTCAACACCTTGCCGAGTAACCCACGACACTCGTAGAGGAGCACTGGGTCGCCAGCAGTGGTGGCAATATCGCGGGCTTCACTCAACGCCCTGTGCGCATCCTCGACGCGATCGTGCTGCAGGTAGATTTCACCCATCGCGCACAGGGAACGACTGACCTCCAGTCGATTACCGAGCCGGCTTTCGAGAGTCACCAGAGCATCGAAGTGGCGCAGCGCCTCATCGAAGCGCCCAAGACGATGCTCGATGCGCGCCAGGATTGCCAGACAACGTGTCTCCATCGAGAGGTCGCCCAGCCGGCGCGAATGCTCCAGCGCAGCGCTGAGCCGGCCCGCCGCTTCGGGCAGGCGCTCCATCGCCCGCAGGATCGAACCAGCTCGGAAGGCGACATCCGCCTGGAGGGCCGTATCGACGGTGCGGTTTGCAGCATCTTCCGCTTGCTCCAGAAGCTCATGGGCGCGCTGGAGGTCGTCTTGTTCCTGGGCGATCGTGGTCTGACGCAGGAGCGCTTCGACGGCGCCACGGAAGAAGCCAATGCGGCGGGCCGAACGGGCCGCGCGGTGGTAGAGGTCGTTCGCTGTTGCGATGTCGCCGTCGGTATAGGCGATGTCTGCGAGGAGGATTGCTGTTTCGATCTCTTCACGCGTGTCGGCTTCTTCTCGCCCAGCTTCGAGCTGCTGCAAAAGTAGGTCGCGGGCAAGTTCGGTTTCGTCACGGTCGAACGCGACGCGCGCAAGCCTGCCGAGGGCGCGGCGTTGTCCAGTGATGTACGAGATGCGTCGCGACGTGTTGAGGGCTTCGCGCAAATAGTATTCGCGTTCGGGTTCCTGGCCCGGCCGTTCAAGCAGGTCGGCCACGCGCAAACAGAGATCAACCAGGACCTTCTCGAAACCCTTGGCGCGAGCCGTGGCGGCGTTGAGGCGCGCCAGAATGAGGGCGAACTCGACGTTAGCTTCGGCTTCGTACTCGACCTGCCGGTCGAGGTCGAGCAGGTCGCCATCGGCCAGGCGGCCATTGACGTTGAACGACTGGACAGCATCAATCGCCCGCTCGAACGTGGTTTTCCCGGTAGCGACGTCCACCGCCTGACGATAGACCGGGTTGGCCTCTACTCCCTGATAGCGTCGCAGCCAGCGGCTGAAGAACTCGAGCATCAGCCCGCTTTCCCCTCGCCCGCGACCCGAGCCATATCCCGGGTCAGTTGCGTCTCCCATGACCACGTTCCTACCACGCCTGGTCGTCGCATACCGCGCGGCGGAGGGTGTCGAGTGTGACGTTCCCACCGCTGACGATTGCTCCAACCTGCTTTCCCCGTAACTCAGCAGCCAGGTTCACCGCGGCCGCAAAAGCTGCTGCACCGGCTCCTTCGGCGACGAGGTGCGCATGTTCCATCAGTGTTACCATCGCTCGACGCATGTCGTCTTCGCTGACCAGGACGACATCATCGACCAGTTCCTGCATCATCTTCCAGGTCAGCTCGAAGGTGACGCGCGTCGCCAATCCTTCGGCAAATGTCGAGCCGCCTTCCAGCGCAAGCATGCGTCGCTCATGGAATGCCCGGTAGACGGCTGGCATGTTTGCCGCCTGGACCGCGATGACCCTCGTCTCCGGGCGCAGGGCTTTGACGACCAGCGCTGTGCCACACACCCCAGAACCACCTCCGACGGGCACGAACACGACATCCAGCCGAGGGACGGCCTCCAAGAGTTCCAGAGCATAGGTGCCGACCCCCGCGATCAGCAACGGCTCGTTGGCCGAGTGGATGTAGCGCAGGTTGTCAGTTCTGGCCCGCGCTTCTGCGGCAAGGCGGCACTCGTCGAAATCGGCGCCCGTTTCAACGACCTCCGCGCCGAGGCGCCGGGTAGCCGCGACCTTGTTTGGGTTGTTCTTCTCTGGCATGTAGACGATCGTCCGCACGCCGAAGATGCGCGCGGCATAGGCGATCGATTGCGCGTGGTTCCCAGTTGACGCGGTTACCACCCCGCGCTCGCGCTCCTCCTGGCTGAGCCGGCCCACCAGATTGATCCCACCCCGCACCTTGAATGCGCCGATTGGTTGCATGTTTTCGCACTTGAGCGCGATATCGAACCCCAGCAGGTCGGCCAGTGCGGGGGGGCTGATCGTGGGTGTCTCCGGCAAGTAGCACCGGATGAGGTTGCGAGCGTCCAGGACATCGGAAACCGTCGGAGGTTGCATCGCGCTGTGTTGGCTTGTATTCACCGTCGTGGAATCCCCACGCGCCGGGCCGCGCGCGCGCCCGGCCGGGCTCTATGTCGTCGACTCCGTTGGAGGGTTGTCACCGCATCTGGGCGAGTATATCATCAGCGTTCGACCGCGCTCGGCGTCGCGGGCGCGCCCGACCAGCAAGCGACGTACGGGAGCGCCAATGATTGTTGCCAGTTCGATGGTCGATACGCTGCGCGCCGCCTCCGAGCGGAACACCTCTCTCCTCTGTGTCGGGCTTGACCCAGACCCGCGCCGGTTTCCGGCTGTGGTCGGGCAGCGACCCGATGCAATCGGTACGTTCAACAAGGCCATCATCGATGCTACCAGCGACTTGGTGTGCTGTTACAAGCCAAACTTGGGCTTCTATATCGCCTGGGGAGCTGCTGGGTTCGCCGCGCTCGCCCGCCTGCGAGACGACGTGCCGAGCCATATCCCGATCCTGCTGGATGCAAAGGTGGGCGACATCGACACCACCACTGCAGCCTACGCTCGTGGCTTCTTCGAGGAATGGCGGTTCGACGCCGTAACCGCCAACCCGTTCCTGGGTGAGGATGCACTGCTGCCACTGCTGGAACGGGGAGATAAAGGGGTCTTCATCCTGAGCAAGACATCCAACCCGGGGAGCGGGCTGCTGCAAGACCGGCTGTTGTTGGACAATCACGGTGAAGCGCCGGTGAGCGTCTCGATCACTGTTGCGCGCCATGCCCGCGCATGGAACTCGCGCGGCAACGTGGGGCTGGTCGTCGGGGCCACGTACCCGGCACAGCTGGCGGCTGTGCGTGCAGAGGCGCCAGACCTACCGATCCTCGTGCCGGGTATCGGAGTGCAAGCCGGAGACCTCGAAGCGGCGGTGCGGGCAGGGGTTGATGAACGCGGGGGTGGCCTGCTGTTGAATGCCAGCCGGGCTATCACCTACGCCTCCAGCGGAGCGGACTTTCAGGAGGCGGCCCGCGCCGTCGCCGTTGGCCTGCGCGATGCAATCGAGCGGGTGCGGTACGCCTAGCTGATCGAGCGCGATATGCGCACATTGAAGCTCTGTTACCGCCAGGCGGTCGTGCTGCTGCTGCTTGGTGGCGCCGCGCTGGTGTTCGCGCTGCACGTCGGCGTGACAGGAGCACGAACGCCGACTCTGGGGTACGTTGCTTACTACACTTCAGCCTGGCTCGTCGTGCACGACGGCAACGTCGATAGACTGTACGACGGACGCTGGTTCATTGACCAGACGCCGCGCGCCGGGATCGACGAACCCCGCGACATCTTCAACGTCAACCCACCGCCGGCAGCGCTGCTGGCGCTACCGCTTGTCCCATTCTCGCCTGCCGATGGCAAGGTGATCCTGTTACTGCTCAACCTGTTCTTCCTTGGTGCGACGGTATATCTGGTGCGTTCCGCCATGGCAGTCGCCTTTCCCCAGGCTGTGGCGTCGCCGGTGTGGCTGCCTGCCGTTGCTGGGCTGGCGCTGGTGTACACACCGATCGCCGAAAACGCGCATTTGGGGCAAGCGTACGGGCTGCTCCTGGTCCTCGTTGCGCTCGCGTTCCATGGTTACGTTGGAGGACGAGACCGGTGGTTGGGTGGGGCGCTCGGGCTCTTGCTCGTGCTGAAAACCGCCGGAGTCGTCCTGTGGGTGATACCGGCGATGGACCGGCGATGGCGGGCACTTGCATCAGGAGCGCTCGTTGCCGGCCTCGTCGCCGTTTGCTCGCTGCCGCTGCTCGGTGCGCGCCTCTGGTGGGAATACCCACAATGGCTCCCCAGCCTGTTCAACAAGGTTTGGACCGGCCAGACCTCCTACCAGACGCTTGCGAGCATCGCTCATCATCTGACGACACAACATCCACGCTACAGCCCAGCGCCGCCGTTCGACGTGCCGGGGTTGGCTGCCCCACTTGCTGCGATAGCGCAAGCGGTGTGCCTGACAGCCGCCGTTGCAGTGCTCTGGCCGTTTGCGCGGGAAATGCTGCCAGCACCATTACATGCCCAGCGGTTTGCGACGCTGCTGGCCCTCGCGGCGCCATTACAGCCGCTCGGTGAAGAGCACCACTATGCGCTGATGTTCCCCAGCATCGTGGTCGCGCTGGCCGCGGCGCCTCGACCGTTCGCAGCCCATCCGGGGCGAGTGATGCTGACGGTGATTGGCGTCCTGCTCCTCCTGGCGCCATTGGAGTATGAGTCGGAGCGGCTGCTGAACGGGTGGTGGGGGTTGCTCGCGTATCCGCGGGTGTATGGGGCGCTACTGTTGGCCGGGATGTTGGCGGCCGGCGTTGCTCGGCCGCTGCGGGAGTGGGTCCCGGCGCTCCGGTCGGCGTGACTTGGTGACCGGTTGGCCTGCGATGACTGCGTAGAAGGTTTCAACCGGCGTCCCGTTCCCGGAGCGTACGGCGAACCGTCGCAGTTCATCCGCAGGCGGGCCGTAGTTGCGGAACAGGACTGGCAGTTGCGAGCGATAGCACTCGACCGCCTGCACTTTGCGCGCAAACGCATCGTCATCAAGGGGTTCCAGGCGCTGGAGCGCCCCGCGCAGCTTGCGGCCGATCTGATCGATGGTGTAGCGGAACGCATAGGGGATATCCGGGTAGGCCCAGACTTCCATGCCCTGACCTGCCAGCAGCAGCCCGGCACGCAGGACGAGCTGGTGGTCGACATGGTTACCAATTGTCAGCGGAACGTAGATTTCGGTTGCATCCAGCTTGGCGAGGTCTGCGGCGATAGCTGTGGGTAACGACTCGTCCGCAGGGTGGACTTCACCCATCAAGGTTCGATCGGAGTTGTACGCGGGGTTGCGATAAATGGCGTCGAGATAGTCGAACCACCGTGTCGTGACATGAGCGCCGAGGGCGGAGGCGGCGCAAGCGTCTTCGGCGCGCCGCGCGGAGATGACGTCGGCATCCTCAAGTCCCCAGCCTTCGTGTTGCGAACGGACAAAGGCTCCTTCTGCTGTTTCTGGTTCGCCTCCAAAAACGGTGACAATGAGCGGCGATGTCGTGCGAGCAACGCGTGCGACATAGCCGCCGCAGGAGAGCGCGACGTCATCGTAGTGCGGAGCGACAAAGACTGGCCTAGCCATTGCCCCGCACTCGCACATCGCCAACACGCCTGGTGGTGCGTTCCTGGTCGAAATACTCCAGCACGGCCTGAGCGTACTTGCGGCTGCTCCCAAACTGATCGCGGAACTGGGCCAGTGTGATGCTCCCGTTCTTGTCTATCGTCTCCAGCGTTGCCCGGCGGATAGCATCCAGCTGTGCTGCCCCGAAGACGATATTGTCTGGGAGGCGCACAAGGAGTCCCATGTCTTCCAGTGCGGCGAGCAGTTCTCCTTCCACGCCGAATTCCGCTGGGTTGGGTGGTGCGTTTGGTTGTGCCTCGAGTGCGGCCAGGAACCGCTCAGTCGCGCGCTGTTGGTCACTGGAGAGCTGGATCTCGAACGTGGTGATGGCGAGGAGGCTCCCACGCTCTTCGATCGCCCCGGACGCGACGAACGTTGCAACGAGCCCATCAAACGCGCGAGCCGGGTAGCCCAGCCGTGAGCGTAGCTCCTCGCGGGGCATCCCGCGACGAAGCGGATAACGCGCGTGGAAGTCGTTGATGAGCGCGATGACTTCTGTAGCAATACGCTCGAGCGTATCGGTTCGAACGATGAAGCGCGTCGGCGCTGGCGGATCGGGCGTACCAGAGCCTAGAACGTGCAGGCTTCCTTTGCGAGCGAGCTCGATGATCAGCGTCTGCAGGTTGTCCAGCGAGACATCGAGGGTCGAAGCGAGGTCGCGTACCTCCCGCGGTCCCCCTGCGAGCGCCTGGATCAGACGCTCCTCTGGTGTGCCGCTGGCGCGGGTTTCTAACGCGGCGATAACGTCACTGCGGAAGCGCCGGTGGCGGCGTGGGTGTGGGTCGACCACAACCCCGCCTCCGATCGTTAGACTCGGAGATGGCTGGCGCACGATATAGCGGTCGCCGCTGAGCGCGACTACGGGCGAACCGAGTCGCACCTGGACCCAACCCTCTTCGCCCGGCATGAGGCGGTCGGCATCTAGCAGTGTCACAAAGCCCGGCGCTTCACTCGCCCCGATGAAGAGATCAACCGGGTCATTCTGTTCGAGCGGTCGGGGAGTATCTGCCACGACACGTAAGCGCACGTCGAGCAAGGTGGTCGGTTGTAACCACCCTGGGCGGGTGACGACATCGCCGCGCTGCAGTTCTTCGCGATCGATCCCCGAGAGGTTGACTGCGGTGCGGATGCCTGGCATGGCACGCTCCACCTTGCGCCCGTGGCTTTGCAGCCCACGCACCCGCGCCTTCCGCCGACCTGGCAGGATTTCGACCTCCTGACCGACGTCCAGTGGCCCACCGAGCAATGTCCCGGTGACAACCGTGCCAAAACCAGTCACGCTGAAGGCGCGGTCGACTGGCAGTCGTGGTTTTCCGTCGACGGAGCGTTGTGGCAGTGCAGAGAGGACCGTCGTGACCTCGCTGATGAGGATGTCTAGCCCGGCGCCAGTTGTCGATGAAACGGGCACAAGTGGCGCATCCGCGAGGGTTGTTCCCTTCAGCCGCTCGCGCGTCTCTTCGCTGACCAGTTCCAGCCACTCGTCATCGACAAGGTCCGCCTTCGTCAGGGCAACGACGCCGTGGCTGATTTCCAACAGGTCGAGTATGGCGAGGTGTTCGGCGGTTTGGGGCATCGGGCCTTCGTCCGCTGCGACAACGAGCACGGCGGCGTCGATACCGCCAACCCCTGCGAGCATGTTTTTGATGAAGCGTTCGTGCCCAGGCACATCGACAATGCTGATCGTCGGGCCGCTCGGGAGCTCGAGCCAGGCGAAGCCTAAGTCGATCGTCATTTCCCGCTCCCGCTCTTCCGCGAGCCGGTCGGGGTCGATCCCAGTAAGTGCACGCACCAGCGACGACTTGCCATGGTCAACATGGCCGGCCGTGCCGACAACAAAGGACCGCTGGCTGGACATAGCGGTGACTACACCGTTGGCCTGCTGCTGGGAAACCATGCGATCCTGACGCTGAATGCTCGCCCTCGATACGCGACGAAAACGAAAGGGGTTCCATTATCAGCGAGTATAACAATGTCGTTCACGCTCTCTTCCGGAGGGACCGTATTGCATGGCTGAACGAACGAGAGGCACGATCCGCGCGTGGTTTGGTCAACCCCCGCGGGTGGAAGCGCCAGTGGTGGCCGGTTACACCCAGCTCACCCACG
>QEUZ01000101.1 GCA_003577355.1 Chloroflexota bacterium
GCCGATGTCTATGGCGGACTGGTGCTTTCGACGACGATCGACCGCTATGTCTATGTGATCCTGACCGAAGCGGAACCCGATGTCTTGCAGATCACAGCTGCAGACTCTAGTTCCGTCCTCTCTCGCCGTGAGAATGTCTTCGATGCGGCGCTCTTTTGGGGGAACGACTACCTGCTGCCGATGGAAGTGCTGCGCGCTTTCGGCATTTCCGGTGGGTATCGGATCTTCATCGCCGCGGAAGTCCCACCTGGGACAGGCCTGGGCTCGTCAAGCACGACGGCAGTTGCGCTGATCCAGGCGCTGAGTGCTGCCAGCGGCTACGAGCAGAGCCGCCAGGCACTCGCGGAACTGGCCTGCGAGATCGAGATTGAGCGCATGGGTATGCCAATCGGCCGGCAAGACCAGTATGCTGCCGCATTTGGTGGGTTGAATGTCATCGAGTTCAACGCCGGTGGGACCCAGGTCCGTCCGTTGGATCTACCTCCGGACACCCTGCGCGGGTTGCAGGAGCGAGTTCTATTGTTCTTCACCGGCACACGCCGCCGTTCAACCGATATCCTGAACCAGCAGCGGCAGGAATCCGGCCGCGCTGGCTCGGCCACGGTTGCGTCGTTGCACGACATCAAGCGACTGGCAGTCGATATGATCGACGCACTGCAAAGAGGCGACCTGGACGCCGTTGGCACACTGCTCGACACATCGTGGCAGCGCAAGCGCAAGCTCGCCCCAGGCGTGTCGAATGCGCAGATCGACGCGTGGTACGCGGAAGCCCGTGCGGCAGGTGCAGCAGGTGGCAAGATCACCGGCGCCGGTGGTGGCGGGTTCCTCATGCTCTACGCCGACCCTGCAGCCCGTTCCAACGTCATCCAGCGCATGAGCGAGCTCGGGCTCGTCTGGGTTGATACCGACTTCGAGTTCGAGGGCGCTCGCACAATCGTTGGCGCACCGCAACTATCGCTGGTCTAGCCCACAGGATCAGGATGCAGCCAGGCTGCCGGCCACCTCCTGATGGGTTCGTACCAGTTACCCGGCAGCGTCCCCCGGCGCCGGACGGCCAGCTCGGATCCAGGCGATGACCTCCGCCAGACCGTCTTCCAGACCGATTGTTGGTTGCCAGCCCAAAAGCTCCTGCGCGAGCTGGTTGGTCAGAAAAATACGATACACCTCACCCAACCGCGCCGGCTTGTACACCGGCGGCAGGTCATAGCCGGTCGCCTTTGCCAGACCTGCCGCAATTTGGTGGACACTGGCCCCATGGTTCGACCCCAGGTTCACGATGGCGCCGGAACCACGGTCAAGCGCCAGCACATTCGCGCGTGCAACGTCGGCAACGGCAACGAAATCCCGCTCCTGCTCACCATCGCCATAAATTGTGATCGGCTGGCCCTCCAGCATCAGACCGGAGAAGATCGCCACCACACCCGCTTCGCCTTCCGGGTCCTGACGCGGGCCGTAGACATTCGGGTAGCGGAGTACCGTGAAATCCAGGCCATAGAGGAACTTATACAGTTGCAGATAGTGTTCGACGGTGTGCTTGGAGATGCCATAGTGCGATAGTGGCTCCACCGGATGCTGCTCATCGCACGGAAGATAGCGTGGCTCGCCGTAGAGTGCCCCTCCGGTCGAGGCATAGATCACCTTGGTTGTCCCGAACTCCCGCGCGCACTCAAGCAGGTTGATGCTTCCCTCGATGTTGGTCTCCGCATCGCGATGCGGCTCCTGGATTGAGACGCGCACGCTCATTTGGGCCGCATGGTGCGCCACAACCTCCGGTCGAAATGCTTCGAACACCTCTCGGAGTGCTGCGTCCCGGATATCGCAGACAAAGAGCGGCACGCCGGGCGGGACATTGCGCCGGTGGCCGGTCGAGAGGTCATCCAGCACACCGACCTCGTGACCAGCCGCAACCAGATGTTCCACAACATGCGACCCAATAAACCCCGCGCCGCCGGTTACGAGGATACGTGCCAACCGTTTCGTCCTTCCAAGCCCCGCCACCAAGCGGTGTGCATTAGGAAATTGCCCCGGATCGGCCGACAACAGGTCTAATACGCACCCGTGCCACGCACGACAGCCGGGATAGTCCGCAGCAGGATCTCAATATCGAACCAGATCGAATAGCCCCGAATGTACTGCATATCCAGCCGCACCCGGTCGTCGTAACCCAGCCGGCTACGACCGCTGACCTGCCACAACCCCGTCAACCCCGGTTTGACTGTCGAAAGATTCTCGCGCCAGTGGCCGAAATGCTGCAACTCGGCCTCGGAGATCATGCGCGGCCCCACCAAGCTCATCTGCCCACGCAACACGTTGATCAGTTGCGGGATTTCGTCCAGGCTGGTGCGCCGCAACCACCTGCCTGCTGCGGTAATGCGCGGGTCGTCCTCCAGTTTGCCGTCGCGCTGGAGCCGCTCCAACAGCTCCGGCTGCGCCTGGAGGATCTCGTCGCCATTCACGTACATCGTCCGAAACTTGTACGCATGGAACCGTTGCCCACCCTGCCCAACAACCCGTCGCCGGTGAAGTACTGGTCCCGGCGAGCCAAGCTTTATCGCCACAGCGATCGCCAGCAATAAGGGAGAAAGCAGCAGGAGCGTCACGCTCGCGACCGAGTAGTCCAACGCACGCTTCAGCACGTAGTCCAACCCGGTGATGCGCACCTTGTTCATCGACACCAGCGGTAGTCCGCGTATCTCGCGCACCTGCACGCCAGTCGTCAGGATCTCGTACATGCCCGGCACCAGTTGCAGGTCCACTGCCGTGTCGGAGAGCTCGCGGACAATTCTTGAAAGCGCCATTTGGCTCACCGATGGCTGCGAGACGATCACGGCATCGACGGCAAGTGCGTTCACGCGCATGCGAAATGTTGTCGGGCCAACGACATGCTCCTCCTCGGCGTCAAACCAAGCGGGATCGAACACGTCGATCACGTGCAACCCAGTTGCCGGCGTCTCGCGGATGCGTTCCGCGAGGTCGGTCACATCGCTCCCGCTCCCGACCAGAAGGACGCGCTGCCCAATGGCGCCGTCGCGACGCAGCCGGTAGACAACGCGACGCATCGTGAACCGCCCGACAGCGACGAAGGCCAGCAACGCCGCCCACGAAATGACGATCCATCCCCGTGAGATAACCAGACTCGCGTCGAACAAGAAGCTCAACAGCACGACGAACATCATCGCCAGCGTTCCGGCGGATGCGATACGGGCATACTCGCGATACCCATCGAAGTTTTCTTCAAGGAAGTAGAGACGGTAGCAGGCGAAGATCAGCAGTACCAACGGTACGAGCCAGAAGACGAGTGTGGAATAGAAACGCAACGGAGAATCGCTGTGCGTGTAAAAGATGCTCCAGTCCAGCTTGAACCGCACGACGTAGGCAAGTGCGAACGCCGTGGAAACCGCCAATGCATCACCAACCAGCAGTGCGAAGATCAACGTTGAGCGGCGCACGGTTCGCTGCCCACTCGCCACCTTCGTGGATAGAGCGGGACCGGACGCTGTTCCGTGTTCTGCCACGTGTGCTTCCATGCCTACGCGACCACTTCCTTCCGCTCGAGCTCGCCTGGCGGTTGATAGAGCGCTTCAAATGCCTCGGCAGTTGCTTTCCAGCTGTACGTCTGTCGCACCCAATCGTGTCCGCGCCGGCCAAGCGCTTCCGCAGTCGATCCAGTCTCTAGCAACCGCACGGTTTCGCGAGCGAACGCGGCCGAGTCAAACGCCGTCGGAATCAGCGTCGTATCTGGTAGCCGTAGTCCAGCCACTGCAGATGGCGTCGCGACGACGGGCACCCCACACCCCAGCGCTTCCAGCACTTTGTTCTGCATCCCGACGCTATAGACGATCGGCGCAAGCGCCACCCTGGCTCCGCTGATGATCTCCTGCATGTCTCCGGGGTTCGCGATGAGCGTCGTCCCGGCCTGCCCATGATGCTGCGTCATCCAGTGCGGCGGCTCCGCTCCCGCAATCACCAAACGTGCATCCGGGCGTTCAATGCGCACCAATGGCCAGATCTCATCCAGCAAATACCGCACTGCTGCCTGGTTCGCGTGATACGAGAGCTTGCCAGTAAAGATCGCGATCGGCTCATGCGTCAGGGCAACTGGCCGGTCGAGGCTACGCACGCCGTTTGGGACGACGCGCACGCGTGGATCATCCCGCGTGCCGGCAAGCGCCAGACGGTCACGCTCTGCGACAACCGTGACGACATCTGCCGCTTGCAGCAGTGTTGCCTCAAACCGGGCCGTACGGCGTTGTTCAATGCGCGCCAGCAGCCGAACTGAGCGCTTCTCGCCGAACCGTGCAGTCAAGCGCGCGAGCTCAGCGATGCAGTCAACCGAGTCGAACACAGTGCGTACCGGGAGGCGATCAGCAAGATCGAGGGCAGATGCGCCACGCAAATGCTCCACATGCACGACGTCGAACGGGCGTCCAACACGCTGTGCGTTGCGGACCAGCTCACGGGCGCGCCGGGCAAACGCTGCCGATGTTGACACGATGCCTTGCAGCGGACGACGTGGGTCGCCGAGCACACCACGCACCCGCGCGAGTGGCGGATGCTCGATCGTCACAACTGTGGAAAGTTGCGTGCGCCAGGCGTCGAGTGCTGCCCGGTCGGTTGCATCCCAGGCCAAGGCCAGAAGCGTGATGTCGTGGAGGGGAGCAAGGGTCTCGAGCAGCATGCGCGAGCGCACTCGTGTCTCGCTGGGGCCGTATGGCAAGGCGAACAAGATTCGCACAAACACACCTTCACGTACTCAAGCGACGGCGCTACCCTCACACGATTGAGGGTAGCGCGCCCGTCCCTTTGCACGTTAACGCTCTGGGCGAAACAGGCTGACAATCACGTCACGTCAGCGTAGAAACGCCATGCAACACGGGACCGGAGAATTCACACGAGCTGCTGATAGAGGCGTTCGAGTTGGTCTACCTCCCCGGAGACTGGGAGGAACGGCTTACATGCGCGCGTGAGTTGCGCCAGGAGCTGCGGTTCGTCAAGCACCGCCTGGAGTTTCGCCGCGAGGTCGTCCGCATCATCCGGGATAAACAACAGGCCGGTCTGTCTATCGTCAATCATGTCGGTAATCCCGCCGATCCGGGCGCCAATCACCGGCAAACCCACCGCCTGAGCTTCGACGATCGCATTGGGGCTATTCTCGGCCCAGCGCGACGGCACAACCAGCACGTCCAGCTCAGCGAGGATGTCCCACACCTCAGCACCTCGGAACTCGCCGTGCCATGATGCGTCTCGCGACTGCGCGACCGCTATCTTGATCCGGCGCTCGTAGGCGCGGTCCCCAGCTGCCGATCCGTAGATGCGCAGCTCTCGTGGCCGGTCGCCAGTCAGGAGCCTCCACGCCTGTAACAACAGATCGACCCCCTTGTGGTGACGCACTTGGCCGATGTACCCGATCCGCAACGCGCTTGAAGGTTGCCGCAGCTTGCACGCGCGGATGTCGGCGCCCTGACGCTGCACCACAATCCGTTTAGGATCCAGTCCGTACCCCACGTACCGCTGCGCGATGTGGAGTGATGGGGCCACGCACATGTCGGCCCGTCGCAGCAGTCCGCGCAGCAGCTCAAGGCGGCGCTCGTAGGTCGGTACCCCAACTACATTGCCCAGCCGATCAGACGCACCGGCTGCATCCCAAGCGCGGTCGGAGAGCAGTGGCAAGATCTTTGCCGGCCAGCGGTAACGACGGAACACTTCGGCACGACAGCGCGCGCACTCCGTTGGGGAGGGGCCGTCACATCGTTCGCCGGATGCACGCAGCAACGTCAACCGGTGACACATCCACCAATAGTCGGTCAACGAGACGACGAGCGGTAACCCCGCCTCCAGTGCCGCCTGCACGACGCTACCCGAAAGGAGATAGCCACTGAACACATGCACGATCTCCGGACGCCAGTGCGTGAGGTAGGACCGAAAGGCGGCGCCGGTATGCGGGTTGTCGAATTCCCACCCGGCTGGGTCAAGCCGGGTGTGCTGCGATAGATGCAACCGGTAAACTGGCACGCCATCGTTCAGTTCGTCGGATTCCCGTGGTGAACGCTGCGGCCCCACCCTCGCGTGGATTGCGAACACGCGTACATCGTGACCTCGTTCGCGCAGCTCGCGTGCGATTCGCGCAGCGCGCCGCTCGGCCCCACCGACGTCAGTTGGCGGAAACCCATGTGCTGCAATCAGGATCCGCATACTTCGTGCATATTCACACGGTCACGGCTGCCGGCACGTCCGCGGTTGCGCCTTGGGCTGAAGCGTCCGGCTGCGTTTCAGTATCCTGTCCACGGCCGGAGATCAGGGACGCGAACAGCCCTTCGATGCGCGTCACATCGTCGTCGACTGTCCTGAACGTGGTGGTCGCCAAGCGCAGTCGTTGGAGAAGGTCGGGTTCATCCAATAAGCGTTGCAATTGCAGCGCCAGGTCGGCTGCATCATCAACGGCAAACACCAGCCCATTGACTTCGTGCTGCACCAGTTCCGCAGTTCCCCCCAAGTTCGTCCCAACAACGGGAACACCCATCGCCTGCGCCTCCAGAATCGTATTGGGGCTGTTCTCAACCCACCGCGATGGGACGACGACGACATCCAGGTTGGCCAATATCCCCCACACCTCGTCGCCGCTGAACGCACCAGCCCAGCGCGCACCTTGCAGTTGGTCTATCTGCTCACGGATACGACGGCCATAGCCTTCGTCACCGCGGTCGCTTCCATAGAGTACCAGCGAGCGAGGTCGCGGACCGCGCAAGCGGCCCCAAGCCTCGAGCAAAATATGCACACCCTTGTGTGGCTTGACTTGGCCAAGATAACCGACGCGCAACTCAGCCACAGGAGTGCGCAACAGGCAGCGGTCGATATCGACGCCCTGCCGCCAGATCAACATGCGCTCCGGCGCGATGCCGAACTGCTGGTACAGGCTGGCCAGATACCGTGAGGGGGCGATGATCCGGTCCGCTTGCTGCAACAGCGCGCTCAATGTTTCGACGCGGGCAACCTGCTGCTGCAACCCAAGCGCGTCGGCCATGCGTTTAGAGCGTTTGGCGAGCGCCCAAAACCCGTTCGCCACGGGGGGCATCCAACGAGCGGGGAGACGATAGCGGCGATAGATCTCGGCTTGGCAGCGCAAGCATTCGTGCAGGTCTGGCCCATCGCAGCGTTCGCCATTCGTGCGGACGAGCGTGATCCGATGGCACATCCACCAATAATCCATCAGCGACACGACGACCGGTATCCCAGCCCGCTTCGCTGCACGGATCACGCTGCCGGACATCAGGTAGCCGCTGAAGAGGTGGAGCACCTCGGGCTGACGCTCTGCGATGAACGCTTCCAGCGCTCGTTCGACCAGCGGGTTATCGTACCCCCACCGGAACGCGTCCCCACCGGCAGAGAGGTTCAGGCGCATGCGGCGCACATGCACGGCATCTTCGACGGCATCACTGAAGCGCAAGTCGGCGTGCTCGGCGGAAACGTCGTCGGTACACAAGACAGAGACAGCATGACCACGTTGCGCAAGGCGTCGCGCCGCGCGGGCAGCCTCACGCTCGGCGCCGCCGGTTGCCACTGGCGGGTAGCCATGCACGGCAATGAGGATGCGCATCAAGCAGCTCCTACCAACGCAGTTGTGGCGCAGGCTGCCTGCACCGCGGCACTCGACCCGTCGCCATCGACAAACGCGCGCATGACAAGCTCGACGTTCACGAGTGGAACGATTGACCCCATCGTCTCAAGCTCTTCGCCGGAGCAATGACGCGCCCACAGTTCTCGGACCGTTGCCGGATCGAAAAACCCGCGCTCCTGCGCCCGCGCATCGAACAGAACGGATTCAACCCAAGCCCTCAGGTCTGTGCGCAGATAATGTTCATAATCGGCATAGAGCGTGGCCGCTGGTTGATAGCGGGCATCAAGGAACGACCGGAGTCTGCGCCGCGCGCGGCGCGCCTTCGTTTGGGCAAACGCAAGCATGCGGCGCTCGTGCGGTGCGGCATCGTAGTAGTCGTATGGCACCAATGCGAGGCGGCCATTCCGGCGAGTCAGCAGCGCACGATGCAGCGTCCACTGATGGCGGACATGCGCGGGCAACGAATAGAGGAACGACACCAGATCCTGGTCGAAGTAGGGCGTGCGCACTTCGAAGGCAGCGCGACCAAACACGATCTGGTTGCCGTCCGCTCGCCGGGTATGTTGGTGCAGGTAGATGTAATCCGCTCGCCGGTCGCTTGTGTACGCCCGAGTCTGCGCGAGTTCAGCCTGCAGCGACTCGAACGCAAGGTCGTACAGAGCAGGATTTCCGCCGCCGTGAAAGAGGCTGTACGCCTGCTCATGACTCAGGCCGGGCCAGCTAAACTCGCGGCAGAACGCATCGTACATGCGCGCGACAAACGTCGCTTCATCTGGCGCAGCGCGGAACCACGGGTCGCGCTCGTAGTCGCTCATGCTGCCGCTCATGATAGTGCCGCCCTCCCAGCCGGAGAGGTTCACGTCGATCCAATCGCGAGCGCGACCCAGCGTGGAAACCCCGTGCTGGTGGATGAAACTGTGCATGCCTTCCGTAAGCGTCAGATGCAAGGGCAGGTTGTCCAGGACCCAGCGCCCGTTGTGGAACGGGAACCACTCGTGGCGCACGCCTGCGATGCGTGCCACTTCCCGGGCCAACAGGACATCACGGCAATTTGCCTGACCAAACGTGATTGCAGTTACCGGTCGCTCATTGCTGACGTACGCGAGAATCGTCCGGCTATCCATCCCGCCGCTCAGGTACACGCCTACGCGATCGGTTACAGCGACGCGGGCGCGGATCGCCCGGTCAAAGAGCCGGATAACTTCTTCGATCGCTTCCGGTGTCGTGATGTGTGGGTCGGTTTCGATTGCACCCCAATCCCAATACCGCGTCAGTTCAAGGCGGTCGCTGTGCGAGTGGTATCGGACCACGCTCGCAGGCGGCAACAGCCGAATATTGCTGAACCAGGTGCGTTCGCCGAGCAGTTGCTGGAACCTCGTGAACTCGGCGATGGCGGTCAGGTCGATCTGCTTGGGGATCGTAGGGATCGCCAGCAGCCCCTTTAGCTCCGGTGCGACAACAAACACCCCATTGCTGTGTGCGTAGTAATGCGGGTAGAGTCCGAAGCGGTCGTTGACGATGACCAGCTCGCCGCTCAAAGCATCCCACACGACGACGACAAACGCACCGTCAAGGCGTGTCAACCCAGTCGCGCCGTCGCGCGCGACAACTGCGAGTGCCAACGCTGCATCGCTGGCAGCATGTTCCAAGCATCCGGTGCGTTCCAGCTCGCGACGCAGCGATTCCTGGTGGTAGAACTCTCCGACCATCCAGACGGCGATCTCGCCACGACGGAGCACATCCACCTCAGGGTTGAGGTAGCCACCCGCAATCCGCCCGACGGTCAGCTCCGGAGCTACCGTCGTGGTTGCAACCCGCTGGTGCGGCAGGTGGCGCATGCGCTCGCCCATGCAGGCTGCCAACCGGCCAGCATCGCGTGACGTACGGTGGCCGGCAATGGCGAAGATGCCGCTCATGGGAACGCCTCAAGGGAGCGCCGGCGCACCCGGCGCAGTAGTGCATCGGTCAGCGATCGGTCCACGAGGCCAAGCGCCAGCGCAAACACGATGAACGCCAGCGTTCCCATGCCAATGACGACGGCGAGCGGAAGAGGATTCGCAACCCAAACAATGAGTGCCATCGCGCCTGTCGCGAGCACCATGCGCAGGTATGCGCCGGAGGTTCGTCGCAGCTCCAACTGGTCGCGCAAGAGCGCAAGGAACAGCACGCCCGTGATGACATCGGTCACGATTGTGACCGCAGCAGCGGCAAGGATGCCGAAGAGCGGGATGAGCGCGAGATTGAGCGCAAGGTTCACTGCCGAGGCAACGAGGTAGATCTTCGCCGCAGGTTTCTCCAACCCAACCGCCGCAGTGACATTCCCGAAAAAGGCCAGCAGCATCAACAAGGGGATATCCCAGGCGATGATCGCGAGCGCCGGCCAAGCCGCATCGAACTGAGCGCCGTAAAGGAGTCGAATGACCCGGGGAGCGAGTAGCGAGAGCCCCGCGGCAGCCGGCAACGTAAACAGCACTAACCAATGGGTACTTGCCCGCACCCAACGGCGCACCCGTTCCGGGTCGGTCATATGCTCACGGGCGAGCGAGGGGGTGATCGCGACCATAAACCCGCCCATGATGCCTACCGCGTTGAAAACGAGCCGGTAGGCCGCGTTGTACAGGCCAACGTCGCTGTCGGGGTGGAACCAACCGATGATGACCGTATCGACGTTGAAGTTGAAGACGAGCGCGAGAGAGGTGAGGCCAAACGGCAGTGCTGCTACGATGAAGCCACGCCAGCTGCCGAAGTCGATGCGAAATGGCGGCGGGCCGAAATTGAACCGGCGCACTGTCCAGTACGTCAGCCCGATCTGCACCGGCATTGCCACAAAACCGGTGTACACCAGCGCCATGAAACCCGAGCCGGTCAACAGGAAGAACAGCCCGGCTGCGATGTTGACAATTTGCGTCACCAGCCCGATCGCGGTTGAGAGGTCAAAGCGCTCGTTTGCAGTGAGCAATGTCGTCAACGGGGTGGCGAACGCGGCAAAGACGAAGGTCAGTGTGAACAGGAGGATGCCAAGCACCAGCTGCTGCTCGTACCCGATTGCGGCCGCAAGGAGCGTGATTGCCACAACCCCGACAATCGCCAGGATCATGCGTAGGGCGAACAGGTTCCAGAACAGGTCGGACGCATTCTTGCGCCCCTGGGCGATGTTGCGCTCGACGAACTGGGACAACCCCAGCTCGAAAAACACCCCAAACAGCCCTACGAATGCCACGATTGTGGCGTACTTCCCCAACCCTTCATCACCAAGCATCCGCACCGCGTAGATGATGAAGACAAAGTTGAGCAGGCGGGTGATCCAGCCGCCGATCGTCAGGGCAATGGTGTTACGCAGGATGATGCGCCCGAGGTCACGTCCTGTATCGTCGCCCGTGGTGATATTCGCGGAACTCACGTGCTGCTCAGTGCAAGCGACGGACGACCGTCGCGCGGAACGGCCAATTGGTCGTACGCATCGATGAGTGGCCGGCAGCACACACGCCAGTCGTAGCGCTCGAGGACGCGCAGACGGCCGGCTGCGCCAAGGCGCGCCCGCAATTCAGGGGACTCCAAGAGGCGCTGTACTGCGGCGGCGAACTCCAGCGGGTCGTCTGCGACGAGCAGGTGTTCACCGTGGCGCACGTCCAACCCATCGATCCCGACAGTCGTTGACACAACTGGCAGCCCAAGCGCGAGTGCCTCAAGCACCTTTACCCGCACGCCGCTGCCCGAGAGCAGCGGCACGATGAACACGGCGGCACGCCGGTACAGTGCATCGAGGTCATCGACAAACCCGTGGACAACGACCCGCTCGTCGGATATGCCCCACGCGCGCAGATCCTCCGGCGGACGTGGACCAACCACATCAACTCTGGCAGTCGCATGTTGAGCAGAAATCAGTGGCCAGATTGCATCACGAAACCAGCGGAGCGCCTCCGCGTTTGGCGGGTAGTGCATCGTTGCCACGCTCAGCAACGTGTGGTTCTCCGGCCGGGCGGGGAATGGCTGCCGCTCTCGGGCCTCCACCCCGATCGGCACAATGCCGACATCTACGCCGCCACCGGCAGCAGCAACCAGTGAGGCAGCATCCCGCTGGGATACGGCTAGTGCGAGGTCAGCGCGCTTCGTCCAGCTGCCTTCGAAGCGCCGCAGCATGCGCCACTCGATCTCAGCCCCCGCGCGATGCACTGGGGTCGGTTGCCGCGGAGCGAGGCGGCGCACTAGCTCAT
>QEUZ01000102.1 GCA_003577355.1 Chloroflexota bacterium
GGTCGAGATGGTGATGCCCGGGGACAACATCCAGATGACGGTGACGTTGATCCAGCCGGTGGCGATTGAGGAAGGGTTGCGGTTCGCGATCCGGGAAGGTGGCCGGACCGTCGGCGCCGGTGTCGTCACCAAGATCCTTGAGTAGTCGTTCAGGAAGAGAGAGAGCCACGCTCGATGTCGGCGAGACGGCAGTCACAAAAAATTCGGATACGCCTGAAGGCGTACGACCACCGCATTCTCGACCAGTCGGCAGCGAACATTGTCGACACGGCCGAGAGCACGGGCGCGAAGGTCGCCGGCCCTGTGCCGCTGCCGACTCGCATCGAGCGGTTTACGGTGATGCGTTCACCGTTCATTGATAAGGACTCGCAGGAGCACTTCGAGATTCGAACACATAAGCGCCTGATCGATGTTCTGGAGCCAAGCCACGCGACAATCCGGGCGTTGATGCGCCTGAACTTGCCGGCTGGCGTCGATATTGAGATTAAGCTGTAGTCGCGTCGCGCAGGCGGTGCGGGACACGCTCTATACGTTGGGACGGACAGGAACGTCTTTCCCGACTTCCTGGGAGACAGGGGAGAGCCAATGATCCACGGGCTACTCGGGAAGAAACTGGGCATGACCCAGGTCTTCGATGACACGGGGCAGGTTGTCCCGGTGACGGTGCTGCAGGTGGGGCCATGCGTTGTGACGCAGTTGCGCACAACCGAACGCGATGGCTACGAGGCTGTGCAGCTTGGCTTTGAGGAATCGAAGCGTCTGAACAGTCCGGAGCGTGGTCATCGGCGAGCCGCCGGTAGCAGCTCGCGGTACTTGCGCGAGATGAAGGCGGAGGATATTTCAGGCTATTCGGTCGGGCAGGTACTTGACTGTTCGATGTTCTCGGCCGGCGACCGCGTTGATGTTACTGGCACATCGAAGGGTAAGGGGTTCGCTGGCGTCGTCAAGCGGCACGGATTCTCCGGAGGCCCGAAGACGCACGGTCAGTCCGACCGGCACCGCGCCCCCGGCTCGATCGGTTCCAGCGCCTATCCTGGCCGCGTCTTCAAGAACCTGCGTATGGCTGGGCAAATGGGGAACGAGCGGGTCACCGTCCAGAACTTGGAGATCGTGCGGGTTGACCCGGAGAAGAACGTGGTGCTGGTACGTGGAGCGGTGCCCGGTGCAAATGGGCAGTTGTTGATGGTTCGGACGAGCGTCAAGCGCCGCCAGGCGAAGCGCTAGGTGCGCCTGTACGTCTGCACAGGGCGGAGGAGTGATTCAACATGCAGGTACAGGTGTTCGATACCAACGCAACCGCGGTGGATACGATCGACCTCGACGATTCGGTTTGGGGCATCGAGCCGAACATTCCGGTGATGCACCAGGCATGGTTGCGCCAGCGGGCGAATGCCCGCCTGGGTACGCATAGCACGTTGCGACGCGGTGAGGTGCGGGGCGGTGGCCGCAAGCCTTGGCGACAAAAGGGCACTGGCCGGGCGCGGCAGGGTTCGATCCGCTCTCCACAGTGGCGCGGCGGTGGGTCGGTCTTTGGCCCGAAGCCCCGCTCGTACGAGCAGAGCATGCCAAAGAAGATGCGCCGGTTGGCGATTCGGTCCGCGCTGTCACAGCGCGCTCGCGAGGATCAAGTTGTCGTGGTGCGCGGCCTTGACGAGCTGGAACCACGCACGCGCAACATGATCTCGCTCCTCTCCAGCCTGCCGGCATCGCAGCGCTCGACGCTGATTGTCATTGGCGCGGGTGCGGAGCAGGGGACCGTCTATCGGGCTGCCGGAAACCTCCAAGATGTCAAGGTGATCCGGGCTGGGTACGTGAATGTGCAGGATGTCCTCAAATATGAGCGGATCCTGCTCACCCCCGAGGCGGTGGAGACGATCCATCAGCTATGGGCAGTTGGGTAGGAGCTTACGGTGAGCGATATCCACGTTTCCGATATTTTGCGCCGTCCGGTCATCACGGAGAAGAACACGCGCCTGACCGAGCTCGGGCAGTACACGTTTGAGGTTGCACCGGGGGCGAACAAGATCATGATCAAGGATGCGGTCGAGCGCATCTTCAACGTCGATGTTGTCGCGGTGAACGTGTTGAACGTCAAGCACAAGAAACGCCGTGTGATGCGAGCGCGCAACTTCCGGGTGTTTGGCCGGGAGAGTGGCTGGAAGAAGGCGATCGTTACTCTGGCCCCAGGCCAGACGATCGACATCTTCGGAGACATCTAGCGCCGGTAGTGCTGTTGAGGGAGCAGGAAGATGCCCATTCGGAGGTACAAGCCAACGTCCCCTGGCCGGCGCGGGATGTCCGTCTCGACGCGCGAAGAGGTGACGACCGACAAGCCATATAAGCCGCTGACTGAAGCGCTGAAAAAGCACTCCGGTCGTAACGCGCAGGGCCGCATCACGGTTCGGCACCAGGGCGGCCGGCAGAAGCGCTTCTATCGCAAGATTGACTTCAAGCGCGATAAGCTGGGCATACCCGCGCGCGTGGCGACCATCGAGTACGACCCGAACCGCTCCGCCTACATCGCGCTGCTGAACTACACCGACGGCGAGAAGCGCTACATCCTCGCGCCAAATGGTCTAAAAGTTGGCGATACCGTCATTGCCGGTGCTGGATCGCCGATCCGCGTCGGAAATGCCCTGGCGTTGCGCGATTTGCCGGTTGGAACGCAGATCCACAATATCGAGCTCTACGCTGGCCGTGGCGGCCAGATGGTGCGCTCGGCTGGCACTGCGGCGCAGCTCATGGCGAAGCAGGGCGATTACGGACAGGTACGTATGCCCTCCGGTGAAGTGCGTTTGGTCCACCTGAACTGCATGGCAACGATTGGCCAGGTGGGCAACGTCGACCATGAGAATGTCCAGATCGGCAAGGCTGGCCGGGCGCGCCACATGGGCAAGCGGCCAACGGTGCGTGGCTCGGTGATGAACCCCCGCGACCATCCGCACGGTGGTGGCGAAGGCAAGGCGCCGATCGGCGGCCAGCCGAAGACCCCGTGGGGTAAGCCCGCCCAGGGGTATCGCACCCGCAAGAACAAGCGCACGCAGAACATGATTGTGCGCCGCAGAGGCAAGGGCAGATGAGCAACGTTTCGATCGCGCTGTCGCGAGGTACTGGGGTGATGCGGAGGCTCCGTGGGTAGGTCATCCAAGAAGGGTCCATTTATCGACGAGAACCTGCGCGAGAAGGTCGATCGCATGAACGCCACTGGAGAGCGGCGTGTGATCCGCACCTGGTCGCGCGATTCAACGATCTTTCCAACGATGGTCGGGCACACGATCGCTGTCCACGATGGTCGCCGGCATGTCCCGGTCTTCGTGAGCGAGAACATGGTCGGCCACAAGCTGGGCGAGTTCGCGCCGACACGGTCGTTCCGCGGCCACGGCAAGGACGCGGATCGCTCCTCGCGGCGCCGATAGGCCTGCAGGAGCAGCGGAAAGGACTGCTGACTGATGGACATCACCGCCCGTGCGATGCGCGTGCGTTGCTCACCCAGGAAGATGCGCCTGGTCGTTGACCTGGTGCGTGGCAAGGATGTCAACGAAGCGTTGGCGATCCTGAAGTTCATGCCGAACAAGGCCGCGCGCGATGTCTACCTGACAATTCTCTCGGCCCAGGCGTCGGCCGAGAACAACTACGATCTTGACCCGGATGACCTGTTCGTCAAGACGATCTATGCTGACGACGGTCCGACATACAAGCGCTGGAAGCCGCGTGCTCGTGGGCGGGTGAACCAGCGGCTGACACGCACCGCGCATCTCACCGTCGTCGTCTCCGAGAAGGAGGAGTGACATGGGTCGTAAAGTCAACCCGATCGGCTTCCGCCTTGGCATCGTCCAACAATGGGATTCCAACTGGTACGCCGAACGGAACTACACCGAGCAATTGCATGAGGACCTTGCGATCCGCAAGACGATCATGGGGGAGCTCACGCGGGCGGGCATTTCGCGCATCTACATCGAGCGTGCTGCCAACCGCATCGAGGTGACGATCCACACATCGAAGCCGGGCATTGTCATCGGCAAGCAAGGCGCCAACGTCGAGCGCATCCGCCAGATGCTGGAGCGCCAGGTCGGTAAAAAGGTGCACCTGAAGATTGAAGAGATCAAGGTGCCGGAGCTTGATGCACGCCTCGTCGCCGAGTCGATTGCGGAACAGCTCAGCCGCCGTGTGTCGTACCGGCGGGCCATGAAGCACGCGGTGGGCCAGGCGATGCGCCGTGGCGCGAAGGGGGTCAAGATCCGGCTCGGAGGGCGGCTGGGTGGCGCGGAAATGTCGAGGAGCGTCACTGAAAAGGATGGTCGCATCCCGCTGCACACCCTGCGCGCCAATATTGACTATGGCGTTGTCCATGCCCCGACGACCTATGGCCAGATCGGCGTGAAGGTCTGGATTTATAAGGGTGATGTCATCGAAGAGCGCCGTCGGCCGGCGCCGGCTGCCGAAACGGCTGCCGCTGATTAGCGGCGCTGTGGACGCCGGGGGAGAGGAACTACCGCTATGCTGATGCCGAAGCGCGTCAAGCACCGCAAAGTATTCCGCGGAAGGATGAAGGGCGAGGCCCAGCGAGGCTCCTCGGTCGCCTTTGGTGAATACGGGTTGCAGTCGCTCGAAGCGGCCTGGATCACGAGCCGCCAAATTGAAGCGGCGCGTCGTTCGATCACAAACTATGTCCGCCGTGGCGGTAAGGTGTGGATCCGGATCTTCCCGGACAAGCCAGTTACCCAGAAACCGGCGGAGACGCGCATGGGGAGTGGCAAGGGCAACCCGGAGTATTGGGTGGCCGTTGTCCGGCCCGGGCGCATCATGTTCGAGCTCGCCGGTGTGCGCGAAGAGCTTGCGGTTGAGGCGCTCACCCGCGCCGCGCACAAGCTGCCGGTAAAGTGCCGCATCGTGCGCCGCGACGAAGTTGGAATTGTCGCAGCCGAGGAAGCGCATGCTGAGGCGGAGGTCGGAGAATGAAACCGGCGGAGATTCGTGCGCTGAACGACCAACAGATCAGCGCCCTCATTGATGAATTGCGTGAGGAATGGCGCCATCTGCGCTTTGAGCACGCTGTCGGGCGACTCTCGAAAACCGCGCGCATTGGTGAAATCAAACGCGATATTGCGCGTCTGAAGACGATCCAGACCGAGCGCGTTATGAGCGAGCAGATTGCAGCGGCCCTGGCAGCTGAGCAAGCGTCCGTGAACGAGCGCGGCGCGCGGTAAGGAAAGGTTCCAGCATGGTTGAAGCCAGCGCAGACGCTCGGCAAACCGCAGCGCCAGTCGCAAAGGGACGGCGCATGACGAAGATCGGGCGCGTCGTCAGCGACAAGATGGATAAGACGGTTGTGGTCGCGGTCGATTACCAGCGCCGCCACCCGATTTATCACAAGAGCATGACCCGGACGAGCCGCTTCAAGGCGCACGACGCCAACAACGAGTGCAAAGTTGGCGATGTTGTGCGGATCGAGGAGTCGCGGCCGATCAGCAAGGACAAGCACTGGGTTGTGCGGGAGATTCTCGAGCGCGCGTAGCGCAGCGGAGGATGGGAGGGACGTGAGGTGATTCAGCAACAGACGCGCCTGCGTGTCGCCGACAACTCCGGCGCGCGCGAGATCATGTGTATTCGGGTGCTCGGCGGCTCGCGTAAGAAGTACGGTGGCGTCGGCGACGTGATCATCGCCTCGGTGAAGTCGGCCCAGCCGGGCGCGGCGGTGAAGAAGGGCGATGTTGTGCGTGCCGTGATCGTGCGCACTGCCGCCGAGTATGGCCGGCCGGATGGGTCGCATATCCGCTTTGATGACAACGCCGCGGTGTTGATCAACGCCCAGGGCAACCCGCGAGGGACGCGCATCTTTGGTCCGGTCGCCCGCGAGCTGCGCGAAAAGCAGTTCATGCGCATTGTCTCGCTCGCCCCAGAGACGCTCTAGGCGCTGGCGAGTTCACGGGAGCGAGAGCGAGGAACGACGACGATGGCGGAGAAGATTATTTCGGGTGACGAGGTGATCGTCATTCGTGGACGCAACAAGGGTGCGCGCGGCAAGGTGCGCCAAAATTTGCCGAGGGACGACAAGCTCTTTGTTGAAGGGGTCAACATCGTCCGCAAGCATGTGCGCCGAACCGGGCGCGCGCGGCAGACTGGCATCATCGAAGTCGAAGCTCCGCTTCACGCTTCGAAGGTGATGCTGATCTGCACGTCGTGTGGTGAACCCACGCGCGTTGGCTTTCGCTTCACCGATGCAGGGTTGAAGGTGCGCTACTGCAAACGGTGCGACGCGGAGATTAAGCGGTCTGAGATCTAGTGCGCCGATGGAACGGCGCGCGCTGTAGGACGAAGGGGACCAAGTTCCGTGGCAGCACGACTACGCACTCGATATAGCGAAGAGATCCGGGGGCAACTTCGCGAAGAGTTCGGCTACCGCAATGACCTCGAGGTGCCGAAGCTCGAAAAGATTGTGGTCAACATTGGCGTCGGTGAGGCGATCCAGAACAACCGCGCGCTCGATGCCGCGGTGAACGACTTAGCGACGATCACTGGGCAGAAGCCGGTGGTGACACGTGCGAAGCGCTCAATCGCCGCGTTTAGGTTGCGGGCCGGCATGCCAATTGGCACGATGGTAACGCTCCGTGGCGACCGTATGTACGAGTTCCTCGACCGGTTGATGAATATCGCGTTGCCGCGCGTCCGAGACTTCCGAGGCGTATCGCCCAAGTCGTTCGATGGTCGGGGCAACTATTCGCTCGGTCTCCGGGATCAGCTGATCTTCGGTGAGATCGATTACGACAAAGTTGACAAGGCGCGTGGGCTTGAGGTTGCGATCGTGACAACCGCCAAGACCGATGAAGAGGGCCGGCGCCTGCTTGCATTGCTGGGGATGCCGTTCCGCGAGGCCTGAGTGGCCCGGCGAATGACCACACGAGGAGAGCAACGAGCGTGGCGAAGACATCGCAAATTGTACGAGCAAACCGCACACCAAAGTACGCAGTGCGGGCGCGTAACCGCTGCAAGCTGTGCGGACGGCCACGCGCCTACATCCGCAAGTTTGGGGTATGCCGGATTTGCTTCCGAGAACTGGCTTCGAGCGGCAAACTGCCGGGCGTGAAGAAGGCAAGTTGGTAGACGCGACGTCTCCCACGGTCACGCATGACCGGACGGACGCGAGCTAGAGGGACGAAGAGAGCGTATGGGCGTCGTGAACGATCCAATCGCCGACATGCTGACACGGATCCGCAACGCGGGGATGTCCCGCCGCACGGAAACGACCATGCCGTCGTCGAAGATCCTGGTGGCGATTGCAAAGATCCTCCAGCAGGAGGGGTACATTCGTGGTTGGTCGGTCGAGCCAAAGAAGCCGGTAGATGAGCTAACCGTCTACCTGAAGTACGGGAGCGACCGCAAGCACTCGATACGAGACATTCGTCGTGTCTCGAAGCCCGGGCTGCGCGTATATGCGGGCAAAGACGAGATCCCGCGCGTGCGCAATGGCCTCGGTATCGCGATCCTGAGCACGCCACAAGGGGTCATGTCAGGGCACGAGGCGCGCCGGCGCGGAGTTGGCGGCGAAATCCTTTGCACTGTCTACTAGCGTTGGCCGCGCTCGCGTAGTGAAAGGCAGGACGCAATGTCCCGCATAGGTATCCGGCCAATTGACATTCCAGCAGGCGTCAACATAACCGTCGACGCCGGGCTGGTTACGGTCAGCGGGCCAAAGGGTGAGCTTGTCCAGCAGCTGAACCCCAACATGATCTTGCAGCGCGAGAACGGCACGCTCACGGTGTCCCGACCAAGCGATGAGCGCGTCTACCGGCAGCTGCACGGCCTGACCCGCACGTTGATTGCCAACATGGTGCAGGGCGTCACGGCCGGCTACCGGAAGGATCTCGAGATCCAGGGAGTTGGTTACCGCGCTGCGATGGACGGCAAGACGCTCGTCCTCAGTGTGGGCTACTCGCACCCAGTACGTGTCGAGCCACCGGACGGCATCACGTTTGTGCTGGATTCGCCGACCCGCATTGGTGTGGTCGGCATTGACAAGCAACTGGTTGGTGAACAGGCAGCGCAGCTGCGACGCATCCGGCCGCCCGAACCATATAAGGGTAAGGGCATCCGGTATCAGGGAGAGCGCGTGCGCCGCAAGGCTGGCAAGGCCGGTAAGGCTGCGCGGTAGTAAGCTCACAGGTGTCGTATTGAAGCGACAGTAGCGCGCCGGCAACGGGATAGAATCCGAAGCCTGACGGCGCGAAGGGAACACAAGCGGTGCGGTATCAGTACAAATCGCAATTGAATAGCCGGCAGCGGCGCCACTTGCGCGTCCGGGCGAAGGTGTCAGGCAGCGCCGAGCGGCCGCGCCTGAACGTGTTCCGCAGCTCGGCGCACATTTACGCGCAGTTGATCGACGACACCCGCGGCGTGACCCTGGCTGCGGCCTCCAGCCTGGAGCCAGGGTTTGCCGACCGCCTGAGCGACGGTACGACCAAGACCGACAAGGCGAAGGTCGTCGGGGCGCTGATTGCCGAGCGGGCAAAGGACGCAGGCATCAGTAAGGTCGTTTTCGACCGTGGCGGGTTCAAGTACCACGGTCGCGTCAAAGCCGTTGCCGACGGCGCACGCGAAGCGGGACTCGAGTTCTAGAGCAGATGACCGCTGGCGTGCAATCGTGCTGCGTCGCGGGAGATGGGAGCGGCTGAAACACTATGCAAGATCGTGGAGACCGCGGTCGATCGTCGCGCGGTGGGGGCGAAGGCTCGGAGTTTGAAGAGCGCGTCGTCCAGATCAATCGTGTTGCCAAGGTTGTTCAGGGTGGCCGCCGGTTCTCGTTTGGGAGCGTGGTGGTTGTGGGCGACGGCAAGGGGCGTGTTGGCGCTGGCATCGGCAAGGCCGGTGAGGTGCCGGAATCGATCCGCAAAGGGGTCGAGCAGGCCAAGAAGAACATGATCACCGTGCCGTTGGATGGGACGACGATCCCGCACGAGGTCCAGGTGAAGTTCGGCGCGTCGATCGTGATGCTGCGCCCCGCAGCACCGGGCACCGGGGTCATTGCCGGCGGTGCGGTGCGTGCTGTCGTCGAGGCAGCTGGCATTCACGATGTGCTATCGAAGTCGCTTGGTTCCAACAATCCGGTCAATGTGGTGCGGGCAACCTTGAAGGCGCTCAGCACACTTGAATCGGTAGATGATGTGGCGCGTCGCCGTGGCAAACCGGCTGATGCTCTTCGACCGCGACGCCGGGAGGCAGCGCACGCATGAGCGAAACCAAGACATTGAAGCTGCACTATCACAAGAGTGCGATAGGCTATCCGCAGGATCAGCGGAACACGGTGCGCTCGCTCGGGTTCACTCGGTTGAATCAACGACGCGAAGTGCCCGATACACCTTCGGTGCGTGGCATGGTGTACAAAGTGCGTCACCTTGTATCGGTCGAAGGCGAAGGCGAGATTCTCGGTTCGACGATCCACGGTTCAGCGTAACCCGGGTCGCGCCGACCAGGCAGTAAAGGAACAGGCGATGTTGAAACTCGATGACTTGCGGTCGGCGCCGGGTGCTTTTAAGCCACGCAAGCGCGTTGGCCGTGGTCACGGCTCCGGTCATGTGAAGACGGCGGGTCGCGGTACCAAGGGGCAGAATGCCCGCACTGGTGGGCGCGTCCGCCTGGGCTTCGAAGGCGGCCAGAACCCGATCTACCGCCGCATGCCGTACAAGCGTGGCTTTGTCAACCGCTTCCGGGTTGAATACGAGGTGCTGAACCTCGGGCAGTTGGAGGCGCTTGGCCTCGAAGGAGACGTGACGCCCGAGGCGCTCTACGCTGTCGGAGCTATCGGCGACCTCAAACGACCGCTAAAAATTCTCGGCGACGGTACAGTCCGCCGCGCATATCGCATCCAGGCACATAAGTTCAGCGCGTCGGCACGCGTGAAGATCGAAGCCGCCGGCGGTACTGCGGAGGTTATCGGCTAATGCTGGAAGCCGTTTTCAACGCCTTCAAGATTCCAGACCTGCGCAGGAAGATCCTGTTCACGCTCGGTATCCTGGTGATCTTTCGCTTCATCGCGACGGTGCCGGTTCCGGGCGTCAACCGCGAAGCGCTGAAGCAACTGCTGGAAACGAACCAGTTGCTCGGCATGCTCAATATGTTCTCCGGGTCAACGTTGTCGAACTTCTCCATTGTCGCAATGGGGGTGTATCCGTACATCACCGCATCGATCATCATGCAGCTGATGACCCCGATCATTCCCCGGTTGAACGAGCTATCCCAGGAGGGTCAGCAGGGCCGAAACAAGATCAACCAGTATACCCATTGGCTTACCGTGCCTCTGGCGCTGCTGCAAGGGTATGGTCAATGCATCCTGATGCAGCAGAGCAATGTGCTGAGCGATTTTGGCTTGTTCAGTTCGGACACGTGGCTGCACTCGCTGGCCATTTTGCTCACGATGACGGCCGGGACGGTCCTCCTGGTCTGGATGGGCGAGCTCATTACCGAGAATGGCATCGGTAACGGCGTCTCGGTGATCATCTTCGGCGGTATTGTTGCGAGCCTGCCGCAACAGATTGGAAACCTGATCTACGGTGGATCGACGACCCAGAACATCTCCGGGAGCTTTGCGTTCGTCGTCCTCGCGTTGATCACGATCGTGGGGATCGTCCTCATCAATGAAGGGCAGCGGCGCATACCGGTGCAGCACGCCAAGCGCGTGCGGCGAGGCCGGATGTACGGTGGTGGATAGACATTCATACCACTCAAGGTGAACTCCGCAGGCATGATCCCTCTCATCTTCGCTGTGTCGATCATGGTTTTCCCTGGAACGATCGCCAACTTCCTCACCGGCTCTGAAACCGCCTGGGTGCGCGATTTGGCAGAAAGTATGCGCCGGTTCTTCGACGCGAACACGGCGCAGTATCAGATCATTTACTTCCTGATGGTCGTTGCGTTTACCTACTTCTACACGATGGTCGTCTTCCAGCAGCAACGTATTGCCGAGAACTTGCAACGTCAGGGGGCGTTCATCCCCGGTATACGACCTGGGCCGAACACCAATACGTACCTGACACGGGTGCTGACGCGCATTACCTTGGTCGGCGCGTTGTTCCTCGGCATTGTGGCAGTGTTGCCGTACATCGCGTCGCAGATTACCGGGGTGCAGACGCTGCTATTGAGTTCAACCTCGATGATCATTGTCGTCGGTGTGGCGATTGACACCATGCGCCAGCTTGAGGCGCAGCTCATGATGCGAAATTACGAGGGGTTCATCTCCTAATTCGGGATCTCCCGTTGGTTTGAGGGCCACGGCGGTGATGCGGCATGTTGTATTCGTCGGCCCTCAGGGGGCTGGCAAAGGGACGCAGGCGGCGGCGGTTGCGCCGCGCTTGCGGCTCGTCCACCTCGCAACCGGCGACCTGTTCCGGGCGCTGATGAACAGCGACTCCGCGTTGGCGTCCGAGGTGCGCGCGTACTACGATGCAGGTAACCTGGTGCCGGACGAGCTCACCGCACGGGTGCTGTTTGCTGCGCTCGACGACGCGGCAGCCAGCAACCCACGTGGTGCGTTGATTGACGGTTTTCCCCGCAACCGCACACAAGCTGCGGTGCTTGATGAACAGATCAGTGCGCGCGGCGAACTGCTGGCTGCAGTCGTCCATATCGATGTGCCCCGTGCTGTGCTGATGGAGCGTCTCGCAGGACGATTGATCTGCAGGTCGTGTGGACGCGCCTATCACCGCACGTTCCAGCCTCCCGCACGGGAAGGTATTTGCGACATATGCGGCGGGGAACTCTATCAGCGGTCGGATGACACTGAAGAAGCGGTTGCCCGGCGATTGGATATCTACTACTCGCAAACAGAGCCGTTGCT
>QEUZ01000103.1 GCA_003577355.1 Chloroflexota bacterium
GCGGGAACGTCGCGTGTCCCGGCTAACGTTCCCGGCTCGTCGCATGGAGATCCTTCGACTTCGCTCAGGATGACCCGAGGGTGGCTGGCTCGCGGGTGGAGTTCCCGTGCCCCCAGCAACGCTGAGCGACTTTGACACAGCCCTGCATTGGATTTTCGCCGCACTGCATAGGTCGTTGACACTGCCCAACGAGAGCTGGCTGAACAACCTATGAGAGCGCTGCGATTGCCGCTGAACGTCCGGCTATCCGGCCAAAGGTTGCTCCAGCCATCATGCCGGAACCTGAGGCGTAGCTCCAATGCCACAACCCACCGAGCATTTCGCCAGCGGTGTACAGGTTCGGGATCGGCCGCCCGGCGACATGTTGCACCTGCGCCGTCTGTGGTTCCACTTTAAGGCCTCCGAAGGTGAACGTGATGCCACAGCGCACGGCATATCCTTCGAACGGTGGTTCCTCGATGCTGATCGAGTAGTTGCTCTTGTTGATTGCCAGCCCCTCGGTGCGCTTGTTGTCCTTTTTGAACGGGTCCGGGTTCAGTGGGCCGGGTTGGATCGCCGCATTGAACTGCCTGACTGTTTGCACGAGCCCATGCGGATCGATGCCCAGTTCGGCGGCCAAGCCGTCGAGCGTGCCGGAGGTTGCGCCGGTAGCGTTGGCTGCATCGTACGCGTCCAGCAGGCCCAATTGGCGCGCCTTGCGGTCGAAGATTTGGAAGGCGATCCCGCCCGGCTGGGCAAGGATCGCGCGGCCCATCTTGGCATAGGTCAACGCGCGGATCTCGTCCGCCTCGTCAACGAAGCGCTCGCCGTGCAGATTGACCATGATGCTGTATGGGTAGGCGTAACGCACCCAGTTCGAGCGTCCGAATGCCATTGACGATGGCAACGAGAACACCGGCAACTCGATGTCTTGCGGGGATGCATGGCACGAGCTCCACGAACCGTAGGGCATAGCGCCGATCGCCAGGGCCGCCTGCAACCCTTCGCCTGTGTTGTAGGGCACGCCTCGCATCCGCACGGTATCCCAGCGATGCCCGAGATAGCGGGCACGCATCTCAGGGTTGCTCTCGAAGCCGCCGCAGGCGAGCACCGTCGCTTTGGCCATGACGTTGATGAAGCCATGAGGGGTCAGTGCGCGCACGCCGGTGACGCGCAACTGGTCATCGTAGAGGATATCGACCAGGGATGTCTCGTAGTGGATCGGTACCCCCAACTGCTCTAGCAGGGCGAAGTTGCGCATCTGCAACCCGTAGCCGCCGCCGTTCATCCCGATGATGTTTCCGGTGGTCGCCTCGAAACTGGCGACCCAGGCATGCCCTTTTTCACGCAGCCAGCGGATGGTGTTGTACGACTCACTCACATGCACCTGGAGGAGGTCTGGGTCGCTTTCGCCTCCGGTGACGAGCATGATTTCGTCCCACAGCTCCCCCTCGTCGCGGCTCGGCGCACGCTGGCGGATGCGGTCGATCACCTCGGGGTCTGGGTCGTTCATCAACGGCGCGAGGTCGTCGGCGTTCTTGTAGGCGAAGCGCATGTGCGCGGTGAGCGCGCTGTTTCCGCCGCGCTCCTCCTTCGGGGCTTTTTCAAGGATGGTTACCTTGGCTCCCGCCTCGTGCGCAGCGAGCGCGGCGCATAGTCCGGCGTTGCCGCCTCCGACGACGAGTACATCTGTGTACGCGGTCCGGTCACTCATCGCTGTGCTCCTTCAGCCCCAACGTCGCTGGCCAGGGAACGGTGGTTCTCCGCGCGTTCCTACGCTGTCACGCGCGCAGTTCTCGCAGCCGTTCGACAAAGGCGGGGACGATCTCGCGCGCATCGCCGATGGCGCCATAGCGCGCCCGTGTGAAGATCGGCGCCTCCGGGTCGCGGTTGATCGCAACGACCGTCTTGGCACGCCCGATCCCGGCGAGGTGCTGAACGGCGCCGGAGATGCCGATCGCAATGTACAGGTCGGGAGCAACGGATGCGCCGGTTAGCCCAACCTGCTGGCTTGCCGGCGCCCAGCCCAGGTCGGTGACGGCGCGGGTCGCCCCAACTGCTGCTCCAAGCGCCTCGGCCACGTCTTCGATCAGGCGCCAGTTCTCGCGTCCGCCAACGCCCAAACCGCCAGAAACCACGATCTTCGCATCCCTGAGGGTTGGTCCGCTGGGCGGTTCGTCGATGGTCTCGTCAAGTACGGTCACGCGCGCTGGTATGAACGGGATGTCGAGCGGGACGATGTGGCCCTGCGCGCCGGGTGTGGAGGCAGCGAACGCGCCCGGTCGCAGCGTTGCCATGACTGGCGTGCTTGCGACGACGTACTCCGCGAGGATGCCGCCGCCGTAGATTGGCTTGGTCAGCACGACATCAGCACCGTCCACGTCCAGGCGCACGCAGTCGGTGACCAGGTGCGTCTGCAGCCGGGCGGCCAACTGCGAGCCCCACTCTCGGGTGTTCAGCGAATGGGGGAACAGCACGACCGATGGGGCGACATGCTCGATGACTGCGGTTGCCGCCCCGGCGTAGCGTTCGCCGATGTACGGCTCGAACTGGAGGTCATCGACGATATACAGGGTAGACATCCCGCCACCGAGGAATGCGGCTACCGCATCGCCGATGTTTCGGCCGATCAATCCACCAGAGAGTGGCTGGCCCACTGCCGCCGCTAGCTCGGCGCCGGCAGTGGCGGCTTCCAGAGACGCTGGGGTCAGGATGCCGGCGACGGCTTCGCCGAAGACGAGGACGCCGGCCATCTAGATCAGCCCTGCCGCGTGGAGCGCATCCGCGAGCTTGGCGCCGGTTTCGGCTGGGGTTGCTCCGGCGATGATCTCCGCGTGCGAGTCGTGTACGTCACGAGAGAGCCGGCGCAGCACTACCCGTCCTTCCTCTGCATTCAGCCCAAGTTCGCTGCGCGTCACCGTTGGTATACGGGCACGGTTTGCGGCCATCACGCTCCGGACGGCGGGAGTGCGTGGTTCGTTTGCCTCGCTCGAGATACCGAGCACGGCCGGAAGCGCGACCAGCAGTTTTTGGCTCCCGCGCTCGGTGAGCCGATCAACGACGACTCCCGTTTCTTCAATCGAATGGATTGCTCGCACAGGTGATACGACCGGCCAGCCGAGCGCTTCGGCGATGCCGAAGAGCACCTGCCCGGCATCAGTGTCGGAGGCTTGCCTTCCACACAACACCAGGTCGGGGGTGTACCTGGCGATTGCCGCTGCCAACACGTGCGCAGTGTCAAGTGCATCCCATCCGACGTAGCCGGGGTCGGTGATATGCAGTGCCCCGGTGGCGCCGAGCGCGATGCCACGCCGGAGCGTATCGCGCACGCTGTCGCCACCCAGGCTGACGACCGTGACCGTGCCGCCATGCACGCCGACGAGCTTGAGCGCCTCTTCCAGTGCGTTGGCGTCGTAGCCGTTCATCGCCGGCGCGATCCCTGCGGGAGCGTCAACCTGCCGTGTCGCTGCGTTGAGTCGCAGGTGTGCAGGTGGAACCAGCGGATCGATCACCTGTTTGATGGTTACGACGATGTGCATGACTCACGGCTTTTCGTCATAACAGACGTGTCGGTCAGACGGCCCGCCGTGCATCAGGCTGACAGGCGCTCGATGATCGCGGTTGCCATGTCGCTGGTGCCGGCGGCCTTGCTGCGGTCGCGATCCGGGCGCAGGTCGTATGTCACCTGCCTGCCTTCGGCGATGACGCCTGCGACAGCCTCTTCGACCGCCTTCGCGGCGCTCAGCTCACCCAAATGCCGCAGCATCATCGCGCCGGAGAGGATCATTGCCGACGGGTTGGCCTCATTCTTGCCGGCGTGTGATGGCGCGCTGCCGTGGATCGGCTCGAAGACGGCGGCCTGTTCACCAATGTTGGCGCTCGGCGCCACACCGAGGCCGCCGACCATGCCTGCCGTGAGGTCGCTCAGCACGTCGCCATAGAGGTTTGGCATGACGAGGACGTCGTAGTCCTCCGGGCGCTGCATCAGCTGCATGCACATGTTGTCGACGATACGGTCGTTGAACTCGATCTGTGGGTACTCCTTGGCGATCTCCTGCGAAACCCTCAGGAACAGCCCATCGGAGAATTTCATGATGTTGGCTTTGTGGACCGAGGTCACCAACTTGCGTTCGTTCTTGACAGCGTAGTCGAATGCAAAGCGCACGATCCGCGCGGAGTTCTCTGGGGTAATGATCTTGACCGAAACCGCGGCGCTCTCGGCAACCTTGCGTGGGCTGAGGCGGTTGATCGTGGCAATGATCTCAGCAGTGTCCGCCTGGCCGGTATCGAACTCGATCCCGGCGTAGAGGTCTTCCATATTCTCGCGGACAACGACCAGGTCGATGTTGGAGAAGACGGAGCGCACGCCTGCGTAGGTGCGCGCTGGGCGCAGGTTGGCGTAGAGCGACAGCGCGTGTCGTAAAGCGACGTTGACGCTGCGGAAGCCGGTCCCGAGAGGGGTCGTAAGCGGGCCCTTCAGGGCAACGCCGTTTGCCCGGATCGATGCGACGACCTGTTCCGGCAGGACATCGCCGTGCTTTTCCAAGGCGGTCACGCCGGCATCGTGAATGTCCCATTCGAACGCGATGCCGGTGGCTTCCAGCACGCGCTTGGTGGCTTCTGCTACTTCTGGGCCGATCCCGTCACCGGGTATCAGGGTCACCTGATAGGCCATCTCACTCCCCCGCTCATGTATGCCGCCCCAGCGATTGTTGCGCCATTGCGCGAGGGCGTGCCACGGCGGATTCTAGGCGTGGTTAGAAACAGGTGTCAAACGCTGACGGCGTCCGTACAATCTGCTCGGAGCCTCGTCCAACGGACCGGTGAGGGGATGAGCGCGAGAACATTCCGCGAACGCTTTGCCTCGTTGGCCAGTGACGCCGAACAGCGCACTGCGCAGCGACGTGTGCAGGAGGCTGACGACTGGCCAGCTCAGCCCGGTGGCCGCTTCGTTGAGACCCCGTTCGGTCCGCTATCGGTGCACCAGCAGGTGTACAGCGGCCCCGAGGTCCGCAGCGCGCGGCAGCGTTTCGCCCAGTCGCTGACGGCTGGGGTTGAAGGGAGCATCGACCCTGCCGGACTGGTTGTCCTAGACACCGAGACGACTGGGCTGGCCGGAGGGACCGGCACCTGGGTCTTCCTGGTCGGTTTGGGCCGCTTCTCAGGCGACGATTTCGTCGTGCGCCAACTGTTCATGCGGCACCCAGGGGATGAACCGGCGTTGATCGCGACCCTCGCGGCCGAGCTGGCGCGCGTCGAAACGATCATCACCTACAACGGTCGCTCGTTCGACCTGCCGCTGATCGACACACGCTTTCGGATGCATGGACGGGCGCTTCCCAGCCCACCGCTGCACCTCGACCTGCTCAGCGCGTCACGGGCGATCTGGAAGCACCGTTTGGCGAGCTGCGCGCTTGGCGAGATCGAGCGGGCCGTGCTTGGCGTTGAGCGCGAGCTGGATGCGCCGGGCTGGATGATCCCGCAGCTGTATTTTGGTTATCTGCGCTCGCGGAATGTTGAATCGCTCCAAGCGGTGTTCGAACACAACCGGATGGATATCGTCTCGCTAGCTCGCCTGGCGGCGCTTGTCCATGGTTGGGAATGCGGTCTGGATGCACCCAGCGATGCGATCGACGCCCTTGCGCTGGCGCTACACCGCGTGCGACGCACACCGAATGATGAGACGCTGCAGGTGCTGCACAGGTTGGTGCGTTCGGCCCAGGCGCCTGCCGAGCTACGGCTGCGCGCGCTGCGCGAACTCTCGACACACTATAAACGCCACCGCCGGGACGCGGTAGCCGCCGAGCTCTGGCAGGCGGCGCTACGCGACCCCAGCAGGGCAGTGCGTCTATTTGCTGCCGAAGAGCTTGCGAAGTACCTCGAACATCGCGAACGCGACCATGCCGCTGCGCTGGCTATCGCTACCGCGGCCGCTGAAGGCGCCCGGCTCGCGCGCGATACCGTGACGCTGGATGCGTTTCGCCGCAGGATCGCGCGGTTGGAACGGAAGCTGGGTCATCTGGACCGCACCGATACATGGGCTGGAGAACAACGCCAGTGAGCGACACACCACGAACCGCGCCGGTGGTACTCGTGATTCTCGATGGCTGGGGGCTGGCTGCACCAGGGCCCGGAAATGCGATCGAGCTTGCGGAAACGCCGGTATTCGACCGACTCTGGGCGACCTATCCCCACACGACGTTGCGCACCAGCGGCCTCGACGTTGGTTTACCACAGGGGCAGATGGGGAACTCCGAGGTGGGCCATCTCAACCTCGGCGCAGGTTTCGTCGTCTATCAGTCGATCACGCGCATCGATGTTGCGATCCAGAATGGCGACTTTTTCGCCAACCCGGCACTTGTGACTGCGATGGATCGCAGCGTTGCCGGTGGCGGGACGGTGCACTTGCTCGGCCTCGTGTCGGATGGCGGAGTGCATTCGCACATCCGCCACCTGGATGCGCTGCTGGCGTTGGCCGCCCAACGTGGTGTGACACGGCTCGCGATCCATGCCTTCCTTGATGGCCGAGATACCTCACCCACCGGCGGGGTCGGCTACCTCGGCGACGTTGAAGCGATGTGCCAGCGCCATGGTGTTGGTCACATTGCCTCTGTCGTTGGGCGCTACTGGGCGATGGACCGCGACAAACGCTGGGAGCGCATCGCCGTAGCCTACGATCTCCTCACGCAGGCGGTGGGCGAGGTGGTGCGCGATCCCCGCGCGGCGCTGTTGGCGCACTATCAGGCCAACACGACTGACGAGTTTATGCCTGCGCTCAGCGTTGAGGGGCATGCCGCCACGCTGCAACCGGGTGACTCGGTGATCTTCTTCAACTTCCGCGCCGACCGCGCGCGACAACTAACCCAGGCGCTTGTGGGGCCAGACCTACCCGACGGACGTTTCGCTGACCGGCTAGGTGGCATATATATGGTGACGTTGACCGACTATGGCGACTATCTGCCGGTGGAGGTCGCCTTCCCGGCGATTGATGTCGTCAACCCCATCGCGCGCGTTGTCTCGGACCATGGTTTGCGCCAGTTCCACAGCGCGGAGACCGAGAAGTACGCGCACGTTACCTACTTCTTCAACGGCGGGCGCGAGGAGCCGTTCCCCGGTGAGGAGCGTCTGCTCGTGCCATCCCCCAAGGTGGCAACCTACGACCTGCGACCGGAGATGAGCGCCGAGGGGGTTGCCGACGCGGCGGTAACTGCGCTGGCTCGTGGAGAGATCGCATTCGTCGTCCTGAACTTTGCCAACTGCGATATGGTTGGGCACACCGGCGTGCTTCCGGCGGCTATCGCCGCGACGGAGGCAGTTGACAGGCAGCTTGGCCGAGTTGTTGAAGCGACCCTTGCTGCTGGTGGCGTGGCGTTTGTGACCGCCGACCACGGTAATGCTGAATGCATGCTGGAGCCTGGGACGAGCGAGCCAATGACCGCCCACACGACCAATCCCGTGCCGGCTATCCTCGTGGCGGCCGCCGGTCACCCGGCCGCACACCGGCGCTTGCGCGCTGGCGGCCGCCTGGCCGATGTTGCGCCGACGCTCCTTGAGCTGCTTGAGCTCCCCAAGCCATCGGAGATGACCGGCGAATCGTTGCTGCGGTGATCTGCTCCGACATTCCTGACACAGGTTGGCAGGAATAGCCAACATACTGGACGTCTGTCGTCTGGGTGGGCGACAGGTGTTGAGTGAACGAAACGCGAGGTTAGCGTGGCGAACGGGCGCAGCATGACGGTTGGAGCGCCGATCCTGCCTGACGGGTACATCCTCGACGGCGTGGAGCAGCAGTTGCTGCCGTGGGAGTATGTCGAGGAACGCATGCGGACGGCAGTGAACTACTGGATCGGTACGGTGCGGCCAAACGGCCGGCCGCATGTTTCGCCGATCTGGGGTATTTGGCATGATGGCCGGTTCTGGTTCGACGGGAGCCCGGAGACGCGACGAGGCAAGAACATCGCGCAGAACCCGCACATTACGGTGAACCTGGAAGACGGCACCAAGGTCGTCATTATGGAAGGGGTTGTTACCGACCTGCACGACCTTTCGCTGGAGTTCCGCGAAACACTCTCAGAGATCTACACGACGAAGTACGCCGCGCACGGGTACAGCCCCGGGCCGGAGACCTGGGAATCCGGCATCTACGTCACGGATATCCACACCGTGCTGGCTTGGACCCAGTTTGGCGTAGACATGACGCGCTGGAAGTTCAGGTAGCGCCGGGGCGATACCGCAACCGGCGTCCGAACGCCTGCTTGCCGGCGAAAACCGCCTGCTCGCCCAGCTCTTCTTCAATGCGCAGCAGCTGGTTGTACTTCTCGACGCGGTCCATGCGTGAGGGGGCGCCGGTCTTGATCTGGCCCGCGTTGGTGGCAACGACCAGGTCAGCAATGAACGTGTCGGCGGTTTCGCCGGAGCGGTGCGAGATTACGGCGGTGAAGCCGGCACGGTGGGCCATATCGATGGTCTCGAACGTTTCAGTGAGTGTGCCGATCTGGTTCAGCTTAACGAGGATCGAGTTGCCCGCCCGCTCGCGGATGCCCCGGTCGAGCCGCTGGGTATTGGTGACGAAGAGATCATCGCCGACCAGTTGTACGCGGTCGCCCAGCCTGCTGGTCAGTTCCTGCCAGCCGTGCCAGTCATCTTCGGCCAGGCCGTCCTCAATTGAAATGATCGGATAGGTCTCCAGGGCGGCCGCGTACCAGTCGATCAGTTCACTGGGGGTCAGGGTGCGCCCCTCGCCGCGCAGGACATACGCGCCGTCGTCGAAGAATTCGGTCGAGGCTGGGTCGAGGGCCAGCAGAACATCGCTCCCAAGGGCGTATCCGGCGCGTTCGATGGCAATTGCAATTACCTCAAGCGCTTCGCTGTTCGAGCCGAGGCTGGGCGCATAGCCCCCCTCATCGCCGACCCCGGTTGCGTAGCCGCGCTCGTGCAGGACCCCTTTCAACGCCTGGAAGATCTCCGATGCCCAGCGCAGGCATTCGCGAAAGCTCTCGGCCCCAACCGGCATGACCATGAACTCCTGCATATCGACGCTGGAACCGTGCGCGTGTTTGCCGCCGTTGAGGATGTTGAACATTGGCACGGGCAACGTGTGGGCGTTGGGGCCACCGAGATATTGGTACAGCGGCAGGTCACAGGCATCGGCTGCGGCGCAGGCGACTGCGAGCGACACCCCCAGGATAGCGTTGGCCCCGAGGCGGCTCTTGTTGGCGGCGCCGTCGAGTTCGATCATGCGCAGGTCGATAGCGCGCTGGTCGAGCGCGTCGAAGTCCAGCAGCTCAGGCGCGAGTACGGTATTGACGTTGGCAACGGCCTGCAATACGCCCTTGCCGCCGTAGCGTCGCTTGTCGCCATCGCGCAGCTCTACCGCTTCGAACTGTCCGGTCGATGCGCCGGATGGAACTGCTGCACTGCCAAACGCGCCGTTGGCGAGCGTGACGTCCACTTCGACTGTTGGGTTCCCCCGTGAATCGAGGATCTCGCGTGCATGAATCGACTCGATCGTCGTGTCGTACCCCGTCGCCATCGCTCAGCCTCCCTGCGTGTCCTTCCGATCGCTCCAGATTCTACGCGCTGCTGGCATGTGCGCTTACCCTCGCCTATACTCTCGCGCTGGAATAGCGTACTGGCGACGATGGAGACAGGTCGCGGGTCCGAGCGCACCCAGGGACGCACGGCCACCGACTGCAAGCCGGCGGGCGAGCGCTCGCGACATTCACTCCGGAGCCGGGCGGTGAACGCGTGCGCCTTGTGGCGCGCGCTGGTAGTCGTCCACGGTTGCTCACCGTTAGCCGAGCACGACTGAGGCCGGCCCCAGTGGGGACGGTGAACCAGGGTGGTACCGCGGGTTGCACTCCTCGCCCCTGAGCGAGGGGTGTTTTTTTGTGCCTCGCGATGGCTGGGCTACCCTGACGCCGGCTGAGTCGAGTGTCCTGAGGGAGGGTTTGGAATGAGCGACGAAGCAACAATCCGCGCCGCGCTCGCGCGACTTGAGACGGTGCATGACGAGGCAGGACTCGCGGCGTGGCACCGCGACGTGCTTGGCCGGCGGGGTAGCCTGAGCGAGGCACTGCGCACCCTCGGCAGTCTGCCGGAGAGCGAGCGTCGTCAGGCCGGGCAGCGGTTGAATACATTGAAGGCGGAGCTCGAAGCGGCCTTTGCTGCTCGTCAAGAAGCGGTGAGGGCGGAGCTGCTCGACCACCGGCTGGCCGGCGAAGGGGTCGATGTCACACTGCCAGGGCGCCGTCACCCACTCGGTGGGTTGCACCCTCTGACGGCAATGATCCGCGAAGTCACCGACATCTGGGCGCACCTCGGGTTCCAGACGGTCGAAGGGCCGGAGGTGGAGCTCGCCAAATACAGCTTCGACATGCTGAACATCCCGAAAGATCACCCAGCGCGCGACGTGTGGGACACGATCCACATCGAGAGCGACGCGGCGGAGATCACGCTGCGCCCACACACCTCACCAATGCAAGTACGGATCATGCTGCAACAGCAGCCGCCCGTGCGCGTTGTCGTCCCGGGGCGGGTGTATCGCTATGAAGCGCAGGATGCGACCCACGAGTGGCACTTCCACCAACTCGAAGGACTGGCCGTCGACCGGCACATCACGATGGCCGACCTGCGCGGCACGCTGGCCGAGTTCGCGCGGCAGATTTTCGGAGCGGAGCGGAAGGTGCGCTTCCGCTGTGATTACTTCCCGTTCGTTGAGCCGGGCGTCGATATGTCGATCGACTGCCCGTTCTGCAGCGGCAAGGGCTGTCGCATCTGCAAGTACTCCGGCTGGATCGAGATTCTCGGAGCGGGCATGGTGCACCCCAACGTCCTGCGCTGGGTGGGCTACGACCCGGATGTCTACAGCGGCTGGGCCTTCGGCATGGGCTTCGAGCGCCTGACGATGTTGAAGTACGGGGTCAACGACATCCGCGCCTTCTTCTCGAACGACTTGCGCTTCCTGGGCCAGTTCCAGCGCGCGCGCCTGTAACCAAGCCACCGTTTGTCCAGAGCGATGAGCCGGAGGAACTCATGCGAGTACCAATGCGCTGGTTGCGCGAATATGTCGAAACCGACCTGACTACCGAAGAGATCGCCCACCGCTTGACGATGATCGGCCTCGAAGCGGAGAGCATCGAGCGCATCGGCAGCGAGTGGGACAACGTTTTTGTCGGACGCGTTGAAGCGATTGAACCGCATCCGAATGCTGACCGGCTGGTTCTGGCCACCGTGGAGGCCGGCGACCACCGGCCGACAGTCGTTACCGGAGCGCCGAACATCGCAGTTGGGCAGAAGGTGGCGCTGGCGCTCGTCGGCGCGCGCCTGATCGACGGTCACTATGAGGGCATCCGCCAGATCACCCTGAAGGCATCAAACATTCGGGGGGTGCGCAGCGAGGGCATGGTCTGTTCCGAGAAGGAGCTCGGGATTTCCGACGAGCACGAAGGCATCCTCGTGCTGCCCGACGATGCGCCGGTTGGCTTGCCGCTACGCGAGTATCTCGGCGACGACGTAATCGAGTTCGAGATTACCCCGAACCTGGTCCACAACTTTTCGATCCTCGGCATTGCGCGCGAGCTGGCCGCTGCGCTGGGCATAGCCTGGCGCCCGCCTGTGCTCGCCGACCTGGATGCGGCTCCACTTTCCGCGGACCTTGTCACCGTTGCCAATCCGGAAGCCTGCGCGCGTTATACCGCCGCCGTCATCCGCAACGTCACTGTCGGCCCCTCGCCGGATTGGCTCCAACGTCGCCTGCGCCATGCCGGGCTGCGTCCGATCAACAACATTGTCGACCTGACGAACTACGTCATGGTCGAGATTGGGCAGCCGACCCAC
>QEUZ01000104.1 GCA_003577355.1 Chloroflexota bacterium
GCAGTCGGCGTCCTTGGTGCAGACGTAGTTGAGGTCCTCGCAGCACTTCTTGGTGGTGGCGTTGCACTTGTAGCAGCAGTCGCGGGAGGGGTCGATGCCTGGACGGCCACAGGGCTGGCCGGGCTGGATGCAGGTCTTGGGGCGGGTCTTGATCGGGGAGAGGGCGGCTTGTGCGACGCCGCTCCCGAAGATGGAGGCGATGGCTCCAGCGATGGCCGCCTTGATGACGGCGCGGCGGGAAGCCTTGCGGCCGACGAGCTTGGTCAGGTCATCGAAGCGCCGGTCGTCCATCTTGCGCTCCCAACTCCAACGTTATGCGGCCACACGGGGATTCGGAACGAACACCAAGGCAGAGATTATGTTGTGCATGCTCCTGCACAGTACACGAGGAATGCCCGCTCGTCAATCACTATCGTGCGTACGTTCGCTTTGATTGTCACACGCTCAGCGAGCAATGAGACGCTGTGATCTCAAGCGTGTCCAGCTCCGTGTGCGGTGCCTTCCGTTCGAGCAGCGCCGCGCAGCAACGTTTTGGCGTTGCCTGGCACCGGCCAAGTCGGGCCAGGGGGAGCGGGGATGCGCTCCAGCTCTTCCGGGGTCGTCGCCTGCCGCCGCGCTAGCTCCAACCGCAGGCTCTCCTCGCCCCGCGCCATAGCCCAGCGGTGGTTCGCCGCGAAGACTGGGCGCAACAGGAACGAGAGCCGGCGCAACAGCGGCTTGTCGGCAACGATGCGCCAATCGTAGGTGACATCGACGAACGCCCCGCGTTGTTCCAGCGACCAGACCCCACTGCCGATGAAATCTCCCCAGGCCTCGATGCTGAAGCCGTGTGGCTTGCGTTCCTCGGTGACCCGGCACGACCAGCGCAGGGTATAGGGTAACCAGCCCTTGGTGTAGAGCTCGATTACCTTGCCAACGCCGCGTGCATCACCTGGCTCGCGTTCGACGATGTCCAAATAGACCGACGGCCACCAGCGCGTGAAGTCCTCTGCCTCGCCAAGGATGTCCGAGACCATCTGGAGATCCCCCGCGACCCGCCAGTGGGTGAGAAATGCGTACTCCGCGCTCATGCAACCTCCAACGCAACGGCCAACCACGCAACACTCATTCGTGTGACGGCCGGCGTTGGATCACCAGCGAGCCTCGCGACGTGCTGGTTGCACGCCCCGTTACGGGGTGCCTCAGCCCTCGCGCTGGCGCACCGCTTCAATCGCAGCAGCGTTGCGGCGCGCAAGCTCCGGGGAGATGTTGACCGGATACTCAGCCTGGTGATCGAGTGCATGCAGCTCCGGCGGCAGGGTCGCCATCTCCGCCACGTGGCGGGCGCGGGCCTCGGCAAGCGAGCTTTCGGACAGGATGCGGCCCTGTTGCACGACCGGCGCGAGCAGCGGGTGCCAACCCTCCCCTGGCGACGGTTCGTCGCGGGCCGCGATGACATCCTCAGTCATCCTACCGGCAGCGTAGCGCCGCCAGACTTGCTTCGGGCCAACCAGCGTCTGCTTGCCACTGCTGAGCTTCAGGGCGGGTCTGCCATCGTACTCGACGAGCTTGTAGACCATATCCAGCGTCGGGGCATCCTCAGATGAACCAATGCGCGTGCCGACACCGTAGGCGTCGATCGGCGCATTGGCCGCGGTGAGCTGAGCAATCTGATACTCGTCCAGCCCGCCACTCGCGATGATGCGAATGTCTGGGAACCCACCGTCATCGAGGATTGCCCGCACCCCACGAGACAGCGCCGCCAGGTCGCCGCTGTCGATGCGCACCGCTCCAACACGACGCCCCTCGGCAGCCAGCTCGCGCGCCACCTGGACCGCATGGTGCGCCCCGCGCAGCGTGTCATAGGTGTCGATCAGCAGCGTCACCGGGCCAGGGAACGTACGAGCGAAGGCGCGGAATGCCTCCAGCTCGCTATCGAACGCTTCAATAAAGGAATGCGCCACCGTACCAGCGACCGGCAGCCCGAACTGTTCTCCGGCCAGCAGGTTGCTGGTAGCAGTGAACCCGACCATGGCGCAGACGCGCGCCACCTCCAACCCTGCCTCCAAACCCGGCGTTCGGCGCAGGCCGAAGTCGATCATATTCGCCTGGGGAGCGGCCCAGACGCTGCGCACCGCCTTGCTCGCCACGGTCATCGGGTAATGGATGCAGTTGATCAGCAGCGTTTCCGCCAACTGGGCCTCGATTACTGGCGCGGTCACTTCCAGCACCGGCTCGTTGGCGAAGACCACCCGCCCATCCGGGACAGCCCAGACATCGCCGGTGAAGCGCAATGTCGCCAAGCGCTCGATGAACTCGGCGCGGATCTGGCCGGTGCTGCGCAGGTAGTCCAGCCCGGCGGCGTCGAAGCGCAGGCTGGTCAACTTCTCCAGCGCCTCGGCCACGCCGGCAACAACCAGGAACGAGCGCACCTGGGGTAGGGCGCGCACAAACAGGCTGAAGGTCGCCGGGGCCTCCATGCCAAGCGCATCGTAGCCAGCCCCCATCGTGAGCTGGTACAAGTCGGTCGAAAGCGCGACCGCGCCCCGGTCCCGTGCGGTACGAATCGGTCGTGGATTAGACATGCGCGGTTGCTCCCGGTGCGACCTCACTCCCCGTTCCCCTCTCCCGCGAGGAGAGGGGGCGCCCAGAGGGGCACAGCGTTTTTCTGGTTAGCGTGGGTTGTGTCAGGTGTCGAACGTGCGTTGACGAGCCTGACTGCCGTGCAAGGCTCAGGGGCCAGGGTGAAGCAGTTCCAACGGACGAAGCCTCAGGGCACCAATGTCCCCCACAACTCCACCCCCCTCTCCCGCGGGGAGAGGAGGGCCGGGGGGGTGAGGTTCCCCACACCTCAACCATGCTCCCCCATTTCCTCACGGGAGGAAGGTGCTGGGTTGGCGCGGTCCCGCGCCGCTAGCCAGTCCTCACGCAGCACGTCGAAGAGCAGGGTGTCCCGGTAGTAGCCGTGCTGGACTTCGGTCCATTTGGTCCGTCCGGCAGGCTTGTACCCCTGTTTCAGCAGGGCTGCGGCGGAACGCGCATTCGGTTCCCAGACCCACGAACTGAGCACATGCAGATGCAGATGTTCGAAGGCGTACTCCAGCAACAGGTGCTTGGCTTCGGTGCCGTATCCGCTGCCGCGATACTCCTTCAAGCCGATCCACGAGCCAGTCTCTGCGTGCCGATGCACCCAGTCGATCTCGTGCAAGCCGACATCACCAAGCAAGGTGTCGTCGCGAATGAGGCAGATGGCCAGGCAGATCGTGTCCGGCGGGCGTTGCTTGTGCATGTCGGTGATCCAGTGCTCGAACGCAAGCGGACTGGCCGGGCGCCGCCAACGTTCCATGAACGTTTCCGCCTCGGTCGCGGCGTGCCATGCAATCTCAGCAGCGTCACTCAGTTCCAGCGGACGGAGATAGACACGCTGACCGACGACGAGTGGGTTACGCATCGGTAGGCTCCTCGATCCGCCAGTCCGGGTTCAACGCCTCGTAGCGATACTGATCGATACGCCCACCCGGTCGAGCCAGCCACTGCCGCAGCGTCGCCGTGCGCTCCATACCGAGCTGCTCGGCGGCGGCGATCGAGACGGGCTGGTCCGACGCGATCGACGTAGCGGTCACCATCATCTCCACTTCATCACGCAGCCACGGAATGAGCAGGCGCAACGCAGCGGCTTGGAGTTCGTCTGCGTCTGGCAGTGCAGGAGCCATTGTGACGTTCAGGTCGGTCCAACGTTCATCGCTCCAGATGCGCGCTCCGCCGACGATTTCATCGCCATGTGTGCGCACGATCGCAAGGTGCTGCACCCTGGGGGAGAGGCTCTTATGCTCGTCGCGCAAGACCTCCTCAGCCTTAGCTGCATTCACCGGAAATGGGCCTGGATGCCAGGCGATCGCGTGCTCCTTGTCTTCCAGGACCAACGCGCGCAGGTAGACGGTGTCCCCACTGAGAAAGGTCGCGCGCAAGCGTGACGACATCTGCTGCCCCTCCACTCCCCCGCCCGTGGCGGATTGCCGGGGAGTATAGCCATTTCCACACGAACGATCCTCTTTCCCCATTCCCCATCGCCGGGTAGGATCACGCATAGAGGAGAAGGGAGGCTCGATGGCGCAGGGCTGGGTTGAGGGGATCTTCATTTGTCCGACAGCCAGCATGCCGATGATCTCGCTCGACGCCGTTCGGGCCATCGCCGGAGAAGGGTTGGAGGGAGACCGCTACCAGAAAGGCATAGGCTTTTACTCGGACGGCCAGGATGGCCGGCAGCTCACACTCATCGAAGTTGAAGACCTGGAACAACTGGAATCGACCTACAATGTCTCGCTGGCCCAGCATGAATGCCGGCGCAATCTCGTCACCCGCGGGATCCGCCTGCCGGACCTGATCGGCAAGCGCTTCCAGGTCGGCAACGTCACCTGCCTGGGCATACGCATGTGCCCACCGTGCAACCACCTGGAAGAGCTCACCCGACCCGGTCCACTGCGCGGACTAGCCCGCTCCGGCGGCATCCGCGCGCACATCCTGACAGACGGCGTCATCCATGTTGGGGATCAAGTGATTGGTGATTGGTGAATAGGGATTAGCAGTTGGAATGAGTAGTAAGTAAAGAGCACCCGTTCTCCACCAATCACCAACCACAAACCACCAATCACTCGCAAAGGAGGAACGATGGCAACTGACATACTCAAGGGACTGAAGTTCCGCTCCATTGGGCCAACCCGTGGGGGGCGCGTGGTGGCGGTGACTGGCCACCCGACCGACTTGGGGACGTTCTACTTCGGGTCCACCGGCGGCGGGGTCTGGAAGACAGACGACGCCGGGCTGTTCTGGCGCAACGTATCGGACGGCTATTTCAAGCGGGCGTCGGTTGGCGCCATCGCGTTGTCGCCATCCGACCCCAACGTCCTCTACGTCGGCATGGGCGAAACGACGATCCGCGGCAACGTGTCGCACGGCGACGGCGTCTACAAGAGCACCGATGGCGGCAAGACATGGACCCACCTGGGGCTGGAGAAGACGCGCGGCATTGGCAAAGTGCGCATCCACCCCAACAACCCGGACCTGGTCTACGTGGCGGCCTTCGGGCACGCTCACGGCCCCAACCCGGAGCGCGGCCTCTACCGCAGCACCGACGGCGGGAAAACCTGGGACCTGCGCCTGTTCCGCTCCGAACGCGCCGGGGCGAACGATATCTCCCTCGACCCAAACAACCCGCGCATCCTCTTCGTCGGCTTCTGGGAAGCGGAGCGCGGCCCGCATTACATGAGCAGCGGTGGGCCGGGCAGCGCGCTCTTCCGCAGCTTCGACGGCGGCGAGACCTTCGAGGACCTGGAGGATAAGCCCGGTATCCCCAAGGGGATCAAAGGCAAGATCGCCGTTGTCGTCTCACCGGCCAAGGCCGGGCGCGTTTGGGCGATGATCGAGCACGAGGATGGCGGAGTGTTCCGCTCCGACGACTACGGCGACACCTGGCAGCGCACCTGCGACAACCGCGACCTGCGCCAGCGCGCCTGGTACTACAGCCACATCTACGCCGACCCGCAGGACCCGAACACCGTCTGGGTGCTGAACGTCGAAACCTGGCGTTCGATCGACGGGGGGGTCACGTTCCAGCAGGTGCCGGTGCCGCACGGCGACAACCACGACATGTGGATCGACCCGGCCAACCCACGCCGCATGATCATCGGCAACGATGGCGGCGGCACGGTGTCGCTCAATGGCGGGCAATCGTGGTCGACCCTCTACAACCAGCCGACCGGCGAGTTCTATCACGTCACCGTCGACAACCGGACACCCTACCGCGTCTACGGCGCGCAGCAGGACAACACCACCATGTCGGTACCGAGCGCCTCGAACTACGACGCGATCATCTTCCCGGAGTGGTACGAAATCGGCGGGGGTGAGAGCGGCTACATCGCGGTGCGTCCGGACGACCCCAACATCGTCTACGCCGGCAGCATGCAGGGTTACCTGACGCGCTACGACCACGCGAAGGGCTCATTGCGCAACATCACCGTCTGGCCGGAGTCCTACATGGGCTGGGGCGCCAAGGACATGAAGTACCGCTTCCAGTGGACCTCGCCGACGATCATCTCGCCGCACGACCACAACGTCCTGATTACCGGCGCCAACGTCGTCTTCCGGTCCACCGACGAAGGGCACTCCTGGACGCCGATTTCCCACGACCTGACCCGTGGCGACCCAGAGACGCTCGGCCCCTCCGGTGGTCCAATCACCAAGGACAACACCGGAGCAGAGGTGTACGGCACCGTCTTCACCATTGCCGAATCGCCGCTGACCCCTGGTGTGATCTGGGCCGGCTCCGATGACGGCCTCGTGCACATCTCACGCGATGGCGGCGCGAGCTGGGAAGACGCAACCCCGCGGGATATCCCCGACTGGGCGCTGATGTCGCTAATCGAAGCCAGCCCCCACGACGCTGCCACCGCCTACCTGGCAGCCACCCGCTACAAGCTGGACGACTTCAAGCCGTACATCTACAAGACCAACGACTACGGCAAGACGTGGACGAAGATCACCAACGGCATCCCGGAGGATGTCTTCACCCGCGTCGTGCGCGAGGACCCAGCCCGCAAGGGGCTGCTCTACGCCGGCACTGAGGTCGGCATCTACATCTCGTTCGACGACGGCGCGAACTGGGCCCCGATGACCGGCACCCTGCCGGTCGTGCCGATCCACGACCTGATCGTCCACGGCAGCGATCTCGTCGTCGGAACCCACGGTCGCAGCTTCTGGATCCTCGACGACCTGACCCCGCTCCACCAGCTCAAGGACGACCTGGATGCCGTAACACTGTTCAAGCCACGCGACACCCAGCGCCTGAGCCACCTGTACGGCTTCGGCCACAACCCGATACCGGGCCGCAACTACCACTTCGCCGGCGGATTCATCCCCGCCTTCAACTACAGCACCGATGAGGACGGCAACACCAACATCACCTTCATTGACGCCGGCAACAACCCACCGCCCGGTGTGTTGATCCACTACTACCTCAAGGAGAAGGCGGAAGGGCCAGTCACCCTGACGATCCTCGATGCTGCCGGCAACGAGGTGCGCTCCTTCACCAACAAGGTCGAGCCGAAGGAAGGCGAAGAGGCCGCGCCGGGGCCGTACGTCTCCGCGCGCGCCGGGTTCCACCGCTTCGCCTGGAACATGCGCTACGCCGACGCCACCAAGATCGCGACCAAAGGCGGCGACCAGCCGAGCGTCAGTGGGCCGCTCGCCCCTCCCGGGGAATACCAGGTCCGCCTCACTGTCGGCGATACCAGCGTCACCCAGAGCTTCCGCATCACCGGCGACCCGCGCACGAACACCTCGCAGGCCGACTACGAAGCGCAGTTCGCCCTGCTGCTGAAGATCCGCGACAAGCTCTCGGAGCTCAACGCCGCAGTCAACCGCATCCGCGCCGCCAAGGAGCAGATCGACGGCTGGATGAAGCGCGCCGGTGAAGGCGCGATCAGTGAAACCGGCAAGGCTGCCAAGGCGAAGCTGCAAGCCATCGAGGATGAGTTCCTGCAGACCAAGGCACAGGGCATGCAGGACACCCTCAACTTCCCGGTCAAGCTCAACTCCAAGCTCGCCACCCTGGGTGGCGCCGTCGCCGGAGCCGAGGCCGCGCCGACGGTCCAGATGCAGGAGCTCTACGCCGAGCTCGCCGGCAAGATCGACACCCAACTTGTCGCCGTCGAAGTCGCCTTCGCCAACGAAGTCGCCGCATTCAACGCTGCCGTGCGCGAGGCCAACCTCTCGGCGGTAGTGGTGTAGGGCGGCCCTCACCCCCCTGCCCCCCTCTCCCGTCGCCACGGGCGAGGGGGGTGCTCGTTGGGGACGAATGTGGGTTCCCTCTAAGCCGTGGGTTGTTGATGCGATCTGCTGTGGTCTTGGGAAGGTGTGGTCAGTGTGGCCGGACGCCAACGGCGCATACGCTATCCCGATGAAGCGACGAAGGAGAAGGTGCGCGCGCTGCGCCGGAGGGCCACGCCAGCCGAGCAGAAGTTGTGGGAAGCCCTCCGCAGCCAGCAAGTTGCCGGAATGAAGTTTCGCCGCCAGCACCTCATCGGCGCGTTCGTCGTGGATTTCTGCTGCACTTCCCACCGTCTCGTGGTCGAGCTCGACGGTGGCTACCATGACGCGCAGATCGAATACGACGTCGAGCGGACGAACATCATCGCCGCGCACGGCTACACCGTTCTCCGCTTCCGCAACGACGATGTCCTGCAGCGTCTCCCATACGTCCTTAGGCGGATCACGGAGGCTGCCGATCGAAAAACCGTCCAGTAGAGACGGCGCCGCTCGTAACGCAAGACACACACAAGCTAGCTCCGAAGAACACCTACAGAACAGGGCGCCCCCTCGCCCGTGGGGACGGGAGAGGGGGACGGGGGGTGAGGGCTCCTCGGGGGGTGAGGGCCACCCACACAGAAAGGACACCACCGATGCCACGCCGCATTACCGTCACCGCCGCCGGGGACGCGTTGATCACGACACGCATGCCGGAGTATCCCGACGCTGGGTTCCAGGATCTGTGTGGACTAATCCGCGGGGCGGATGTGGCCTTCATCAATATGGAGATGGTGCTGAGCAACTACGAAGGGGTGCCGGTGGTTGAGGCCGGCGGCGGCAACGCCTCGGCGCACCCCGCCGTGGCGCTGGACCTGATGCGCATGGGCTTCAACCTCACGGCCTATGCCAACAACCACACCCTCAACTATGGCGAGTACGGCTGCCTGAAGACGTTGGAGGTACTGGCGGAATACGGCTTCACCTGCGCCGGAGCCGGGCGACACCTGGCCGAAGCGCGCCGGCCGGTCTACCTGGACACAGCGGCCGGACGGGTGGGGCTGATGGGCTGCGCCTCGACGTTCGCAAACGGCCATCGAGCGGGGGCGCAGAAGCACGACACCCAGGGGCGTCCGGGTCTGAACCCGCAACGCTTCGAAACGCTGTTCGTCGTCGACCAGGAGCATATGGACGCGATCAAGCGCATCTCCGAACGCACGGGCGTTGCCGAGCGCCAGCAACACGCCATCGACGCGGGCTGGCTCAAGCCGCCCAAGCGCGAGGGGGAGTACCACTTCGCCGAGCGCGCCTTCATCGTCGGCGAGGAGTTCGGCATCCGCACCGAAGCGCACGAGAAGGACCTGGAGGGCAACGCCGCCTCGATCCGCCAGGCGGCCGCCGTCTCGCACCTGGCCCTCGCCAGCATCCACGCCCACGAGCAGGGCAAAGGGCAGGAGGACCCAGCCGACTTCCTGGTCCAGTTCGCCCACGCGATGATCGACGCCGGGGCCGGCATGGTCATCGGCCACGGCCACCACGCTATGCGGGGCCTGGAGCTATACAAGGGTAAGCCGATCTTCTACTCGCTCGGGGACTTCATCTTCCAGGTGGAACTGATGCGCCAGGCCCCCAGCGACGACTACGAGGGGCTGGGGGTTGACACCGCCCTCGACGCCGGGCAACTATTCAACCAGCTCTTCAACGAATCCAAGGCCGGCTTTGGCTCCGACCGCAAGTACTGGGAAACGGTGCTGCCGATCTGCGTGTTCGAAGATGGGGAACTGGTTGAGCTGACCCTCTATCCGGTAACCCTCGGCTTCGGCGAGCCGTTGCCAGACCGCGGCATCCCGCGCCTGGCAACCGGTGCACTGGCCGGTGAGATCCTCACCACCTTCGCCAACCTCTCCGCTCCCTTCGGCACGACGGTAGAGGTCGACGGCCCGGTCGGGCGGGTGAGGCTGTAGAGGCAGCGGCGCGCCTGGGGCATTCCTCCGGCGCGCCAGCATCGAGCCTGCTACCCCGGGTAGCCACCAGCCGCATACACTGCCGCCGCCACCTCGCGCTGGGCCGCGATGACATCGAACGCCTGCCGCTTGGTGAGCTGTTCGACCAGCCCAGCCTGGGCAGTCAGCGCATCGGCAGCGACCAGTCGCGGCAGCACGCGCAGCGCACGCGAGCGTGCCCGGTCCTGCGCATCGTCCACCGCAATGCGCGCCATGGTGGCATGCACCGCCGAACCGGACTGCTCCGCCCGCACGACGGCTGCCTCAACGGCATAAACATCAATCAGCAGGTCGGCCAGCACCAGCAGGATCTCCTGCTCCTGCTCGACCGTGGTTCCGAAGCGCTGCATCGCCATGCCTGCCAGCAACAGCGCCAAGCGCTTCAGGTTGCCCACCGCATCTCCATCGGCGCCACCCTCGCGCAGCTCAGCCTGCAGGCGCGTGGCGGCGGCGATCAACGGCAGCTCGCCGCGCACCGCCTTGCGCATCAGCGTGCCGGGCACGAACAGTCGGTTGATCTCGTTGGTGCCTTCGAAGATGCGGTTGATGCGTGAGTCGCGGTAGGCGCGTTCGATCGGGAAGTCCTGCAAGAAGCCGTAGCCGCCGTGGATCTGCACCCCCTCATCGACGCAGTGGTCGAGCGTCTCGCTGCCCAGCACCTTGAGGATCGAGCACTCGACGGCGTACTCCTGGATCCCGGCCAGCACCGCGTCGGCTCCGCTGCGCCCACCGATGGCCTCGTCGATCGCACCGACGCAGCGGTAGAGCGCGCTTTCGCACACATAGGTGCGCGTCGCCATCTCGGCAAACTTCTGGCCGATCAGCGGGAACGAAGCGATCGGCCGCCCAAACTGCTTGCGGTCGTTCGCATACGCCACAGCGTCGGCAATGGCTGCCTTCGAACCACCGACGCCACCCGCCCCAATCTTGAAACGGCCGATATTCAGCACGTTGAAGGCGATGCGGTGCCCCTTGCCGATTTCGCCCAGCACGTTCTCCACCGGCACGCGGCAGTCGGTCAGGATCACCTGCCGGGTCGAGGATGACTTGATCCCGAGCTTCTTCTCCTCCTCGCCCAGGCTCAACCCCGGCGTGTCGCGTTCGATCAGGAAGCCGGTGAACTGCTCCCCATCGATCTTGGCAAACAGGGTGAACAGGTCGGCGAAACCACTGTTCGTAATGAACTGCTTGGTCCCGTTGAGGATGTAGTGGCGGCCGTCCTCCGACAACACCGCGCGCGTCTTGGCCGCCAGCGCGTCGGAGCCGGACTCCGGCTCGGTCAGGCAATAGGCCCCGATCCACTCACCGGACGCGAGCTTCGGCAGGTAGCGCGCCTTCTGCTCCTCGGTGCCGAAGTAGACCAGCGGCAGGGTGCCGATACTGGTGTGTGCGGCATAGGTGACCGAGAAACCGCCGGTCGGCGCAAGCTCTTCGCCAATAACCGACGCCACGACCTTGGGGAGGTCCAGCCCGCCGTACTCCAACGCACTTGCCCCATTGCGCTGCAGTACATCGTGCATTGCGCGCATCAAATCCTTGATCGGATATTCGCGTGGATCGCCCACACCTGTGAAGCGGATCGGCTTGGGATGGCGGTTGGCGGGTCGAGGGGATGCATGGAGCACTTCATAGGGCAATTCAACCTTTTGAGCAATTGCCTGTTGCCAGCGGGGCCAACTGTCTGGAGGGACGGCGCCAGGTTCAGCTGGTTGGGTTGTTCGAGCCAGCACATAGACGCCGCTGCCACCTTTGCTGTAGATCAATCCCTCACTTTCCAGGATGGCATACGCGTTGTTCACCGTGATCCGACTGACGCCCAGTTCTTGCGCCAACTGACGGCTCGCCGGCAGCTTTGTTTCCGGCGCCAGCACGCCATCGAGAATTTGCCGCCTTAGGTAGGTTTCGATCTGGCGATACAGCGGCATATCACCTGATTGCTGTAGTGGAATGCGCATACGATCAAAAGTGGACTTATAAATTTTTCTGA